>NZ_JBNFXP010000004.1:0-236794 GCF_052877535.1 Vibrio sp. PNB23_22_6
ATCAGTTGTCGCCAGTAGAGTATGAAAAGCAATATGAAATCAAGTTAAAGAGTGTCTACTGATTTGGTGGCTATTCAGTATATTACGTTTGCTGATGGCTAATGTTATGTCTCAGACAGCGACAGCAAACTTGCTGATGCCAATCATGACGGCACTGGGTACGTCAATGGCACACTGTCTCTTTTGGGCTAGGGCTGTCAATAGTGAAGCGGATTGCTGAACGAGATATCCAAAGACAGCCGCTTTCTACGTACTAGCAAAGTTCTGTTCACTGGACAGGCCATTCATACTGATATCATAAATCCTATCGACTTAGCGGGCATTGATCGATATGTTGAAAAGCCTTGGCAGGCTGGCCAATTAGTAGAGTGGGTGCGGAATTTGGTGACGAAATACATATTTGAGATGGGGTTGGATTACACTCAATATCATGCTCACCTCGAGCAAAATGTCGTGTTTGATCATCTTCGCTAATGTGCGCTTCCTTGGCAACGGTTCGTAATATGCCTTTTGCCGAGGGAGATGTTGATTGAACAGCTTAATGTATAACAGCTGGCACTTATCATTGAACGTGATTTAGAGAACCGAGTTTAGCCATTGTTTTAGGTTTACTTCGAGAACCGGAAGAGACTCACGATTATACTCGGAGACAGCTACATTCACCTTGATGGTCTAGATATTTCTCCACATCGTAATCTCCTTGAGGAACGAATAACATAATCGATCCAAGCGTAAATGACATATTTATACAGTGTGCCATTGGGTGCGGTCTATTATGAGATTCACGTTTTCAAGTGTTATAAATAGTTGTTATAGCGCAATGGATTTGATTTTCTGCGTTTTTAAGTGCATTCAGCATTAGATACTATTTATTCAAAGCTGTTGTTGATTTGTGCCACAAAATTTTGAAAATTCATGCGGGTTAATGTGTGCTGAGTCTAAGTCCTTAAAAATAAAAGGGACAAGTGGTACGTAATTTGCCCAATATTTGATTGAAGGCGCATAAATTTCAAATTTTTGTAACAGTGAATAGTCTTATCTCTTATAATCCATTTTTATTATTTTAGCGTTTAATGAATATGCCGGCATGCAGTACAAAACAGAAGAATCGATAAAAATAGCGATCGCAGATTTGAGTATTGGCATGTTCGTCACCTCGATCCAACAGAGCAAGCGAGTCAACTTAGCGAATGCTGGCCGCGTCTCCTCATTACAAGGTATTCAAAAGTTAAAATCGGGCGGCATTAAGTACGTTTGGGTTGATCAAAAACTCTCTGCCCAAGGGTGCGTGTTTAAACCCGTCGAAGAAGAGCACGATGTGACACTGGGTGCATCAGAAGTCATCGCCACCTCAAAAATTAAGCGTGCGTTTCGTTCTCGTGAAGCTCAGCATAAGCGTGCCAAAAAACTCATTGCAGAGGCTAAGGGGTTAGCACAAAAACTGCTCAATCAGACGTTTGAAGGCAAGCTTATTGAAGTCGATGAGATTGAATCGTGGGCTGACGACATGATTGACAGCGTGTTTATCGATTCGGATGCACTTCAATGTGTTTCCGCACTGCGCAAAAAAGATTCTTACTTGCTTGAGCACTCAGTGAATGTGGCTTGTCTGCTGGTTACATTTGGTAAGCATCTAGGATTGGATAAAGATACCTTAAAACAGCTGGCCGTTGGTGGGATTATTCATGATATCGGCAAGATAAAAATTGATGATGAGATTTTGCATAAACCTGCTCGGTTAACGCCAGAAGAATTTGAGCACATGAAGCTGCACCAGGTGTATGCGAGAAAAATAATACTTGGGGTTAAAGGGGTGAGCGAAATCAGTCGTGATGTTTGCTTAATGCACCATGAAAAACTGGATGGCAAAGGTTATCCACGTGGCCTAGCTGGTGAGCAAATCCCTGTTCATGGGCGAATGAGTTGTATTGTCGATATTTACGATGCATTAACAGCGGAGCGAGTTTACAAGAAAGGGATGAGTTCTGCGGAAGCGTTCAAAATCCTGTTAAGTCTTACGCCATTTCATCTCGATGCGGATCTTGTCTATAAGTTTATTAATTGTATTGGTATGTATCCCGTCGGCTCCATTGTCCAACTTAACGATGGTCGAGTGGGTATCGTCTGGACGTCAAATTCATTACAGCCACTAAAGCCAATTATTAAGTGTTTCTATTCTCGCAAGTTTAACCGTTATATTGATGTTGCGATGGTGGATTTGAAAAACAGTGCCTATGCGATCGAAAAAGCAATCGCCCCATCCACGTTAGAAGTTGATCCCCAACCTTTTTATGATTGAGTTATGAAGGGCTAACTTATCTCTTTACATGGTTGCATAATGTCAGTATTTTTAGTGCATAACTAATCGCATTGTAACTGCGCTGGTTAGGCGCGATTACTCCAGATTACTAGCGTTAAGTTTGTTGATTGCTCTGCGTTTAAGGACAGAAAAATGGTCGTACTTAGAGGTTAGTAACCGTAACTTGAGTACAGTACATAACGGATTGGAAGGGAATGCCAATGCAACTGGATACATGGATTTATTACACGCTAGCCATATTGGTTCTTACTGCCTCTCCGGGTCCTAGTTCACTACTTTGTCTGAGCAAAGGGGTCAGTAGCGGATTTCGCTATGCTTTTGCGACCGCTCTTGGCAGTTTGATCGCAATTACTATCATCCTTACCTTATCTTTTACTGGCCTCGGCGTCGTAATCGCTTCTTCGGAGTTGGCCTTTAACATCATCAAATGGTGTGGCGCTGCGTATCTTATTTGGCTTGGTATCCAAGCACTGCGCTCAAAACAAACTGACTTCTCGCAAGCGCAACCTGAGCGAACTTCTTCAAATTACTTAAGCGCGTTTACCAGTGGTTTTATTGTTGGTTCGAGTAACCCAAAAGCCATCGTTTTTTTCACTGCGCTGTTTCCTCAGTTCATCGACCCTTCTGCATCGTTAATCACACAGTACATTGTCTTTGCCAGTACCTTTGTAGTGTTCGAACTGAGTTGGTTGACCTTCTATGGTTTGCTAGGGGTGAGAACATCGGATTGGCTATTTGCGAAAGGACGAGCGAAGTTATTCAATCGCCTGACGGGGGGTGTCTTCATCAGTGCGGGC
This sequence comes from Vibrio sp. PNB23_22_6, assembly GCF_052877535.1. NCBI lineage: Bacteria > Pseudomonadati > Pseudomonadota > Gammaproteobacteria > Vibrionales > Vibrionaceae > Vibrio > Vibrio sp. PNB23_22_6. Next base: position 3,118 of record NZ_JBNFXP010000004.1, read on the forward strand.
GTGATGCTGTCGACAGCGCATCGAAGCTAAAAGAAGTATAATTTAGCTAACGCATTCAGTCTTAGCCAAATTAGGAAGTTGTTATTTCCAAAATGGAAATTACCCGTTTTGTTTTTTTCATTAGTGGCAAAGACTTCTCAAGCGTATAATACAAGTCACTCTTTCGAGGTATAGACTTGAAAGGGGGGCATTAGTTGTATTTTCTCCAGGAACATCTTAGATGACTCAAAGCCTTTCCGATCTTCAGCAGCGTTTCCTTGCTATCGCGACAGATAGCAACTTATCTCCAAAACAGAAATCGAACTTTCTTGCTTTGGAAGCTGAAGCGACTATTCCATATATGACTGTCTCTGACGAGGTAAGCCAAGCAATGCAGCAAGGCGTCATATGTGACATGTTTGAAGGTCATGCGCCGTTTAAGCCGCGTTATGTTTTGCCAGATTACGCAAAATTTCTTTCTCAAGGCTCTGAATACTTGGAGTTAGATCCAGCAGAAGATTTTGATGATGCAATCAACATGTTGACCATCATTTACCATCATGTGCCTTCGGTAACTAACATCCCAGTGTACCTTGGTCAACTTGATGATGTGCTTATGCCTTACGTCGGTGGCCTTACTGACGAGCAAGTCTACAAAAAGCTAAAACACTTTTGGGTCATGCTTGATCGCACATTGCCCGATGCGTTTATGCACGTGAACATTGGTCCGACGGACAACATTATTTGTCGTACGATTTTGAAAGTAGACGCTGAGCTAAAACAGATCGCGCCAAACTTAACGCTCATGTACGACGAAGGAGTAACACCAGACGATCTGCTAAAACAAGCAACACAAAACATTTGTGAGTGCAGCAAGCCACACATCGCGAATTACCCAATGCATGCAAACGCGTACGAAGGTGGTCGCTTTGGTATCGTGAGCTGCTACAACTCTCTGCCATTGGCTGGTGGTTCAAACACACTTGTGCGTATGAATCTTAAAGAAGCGGCGAATCGTTCAGACAACTGTGACGATTTCTTCAACAACGTGCTGCCGGAATACCACGGTTTGATGGTTGAGCTCATGGATGCCCGTGCTTCACACCTGCATGAGAAATCTGAGTTCTTTAAAGGCTTCCTAACACAAGAAGGTTTGATTGAAGAGTCTCGTTTTGCGCCAATGTATGGTATTTACGGCATGGCAGAAGCGGTAAACGTATTGCTACAGAAAGAGGGCAATACGAGCCGTTACGGTCAAGATGCAACAGCGAACGAATTGGGCCACGCAATCTCAGCTAAATTGTCGGAGCTAGTAGAAAGTACGCCTGTGAAGTTTGGTTTAGACGGCAAAGCGCTACTGCATGCACAGGGCGGCATTAGCCTTGATTTGGATGTTACTCCGGGCGTTCGTATTCCTTACGGCAACGAGCCGGATCCTGTCTCTTACGTGCAAGCAACGGCAGGGCATCACCAGTACTACCGTTCTGGCATCAGCGACATTTTGACCATCGACGAAACGGTGAAATCAAACCCGGAAGCGATGTTCAACCTTTGTAAAGGCACGCTCAACGCAGGTTACCGTGAGTTCACGGCAAACGTTGCGTCAAATGACTTGGTTCGCGTAACAGGTTACATGGTGAAGTTGTCTGATATCGCCAAATACGATGCACAAGGTTCACGTACCAATACCACATTCCTAGGTGCAGAAGCGGCGAAGAATACGGGTATTTTAGAACGTTCACCACGTGTGGTGAGCCATGAAATGTCACCGCCTTACGTTAAGTAACGAGTGACAAACAAGAATAAGATGACTAGACGATCGGTAAATCCCTTGGCTAAGGTCACTCGAATCCTTCCGTTTTCTTGTGTTGATGGACCGGGAAACCGTCTAGTCATCTTTCTACAGGGTTGTAACTATCAGTGCATCAACTGCCACAATCCGCACACCATCAATCACTGTGATCATTGTGGTGATTGTGTAAGCGTGTGTCCGGTTGGCGCGCTGAAGTTCGACGAAAGCAACAACGTTGTTTGGCTTAAAGAGGAGTGCACCCACTGCGAGCGTTGCACAGAGATATGTCAGCACCAATCAAATCCAAAAATTACTGACTACTCTGTGGAGGCAATGCTCGATTTGATACGCAAACAGCGCTTTTTTATTAGCGGTGTTACTGTATCCGGTGGGGAATCTACCTTACAGCTTCCTTTCATTATTGCGCTGTTTAAAGGGATCAAGCAGGATCCTGAATTGCAGCATCTTACTTGCTTCATCGATAGCAATGGGTCTTTATCAACCTCAGGTTGGGAAAGAGTGTTGCCGTATATGGATGGCGCAATGATTGATCTTAAATCGTGGCAAAGTGAAACGCATCACTGGCTTGTCGGGCGAGATAACCACCGCGTATTCCAGACGATTCAGTATTTAGCAAACGCTGACAAGCTGTATGAAGTGCGCTTGCTTCATATACCGGGTAAAAGTGATCTAGATACAGAAATAGCCACTGTTGGGCACTATCTGCAATCGTTGCCGAAATCAGTCAACATTCGTTTGAACGCGTTTCAACATCATGGTGTGACAGGCGAAGCGCTAGAATGGGAGAAATGCTCTAAGGATGAAATGGAACGCTTTCACGCTCAATTAAGTCAGTTTGTCAGCAGACCAATGACTATGCCATCGGTCTACGTGTATCGCAGTAAAGGCAAACAAGTTTAGAACTTAATTCACTCTCGGTTTGCTGCATCCTCCCAAGGTTTCACACGCTTTAAGCACTTGCTGTTGTAGCCACCTCAAAGCGGGATCGTTCAGACTCGCTTTATTCCACACCAAACTGTACGCCACTTGCCCGTACTCGAATGGCAAAGGTCTTTCTACCAAGCTATTCGCTTGCAGTGCCATTTGCGCCCAAAGTTTTGAACAAGTGAATAGATAATCGGAGTGGTGACACATCACTGCTGCGGATCCAAAGTCTGCCACGTGCATCGCGACACTGCGTTTGGTATAGCACTGGGTTAAGTTCTGTTCAAAGTAGGGCTGGGATAAGTCTTTATCGTGAATGCCTATGTGTCTTGCACACAGATAGTTTTCTATCGAAAGCTCTTCTTTTGTCAACGGGTTATTTCTGCCCATCAAACAGATCATTTCATCCTCTAGAATCGTCTGCCATACCAAGTCTTTGCTGTGGGTTGGCGGCTGGCTGATGTCATGCGGCAGAATCAAAAAGTCGACCTGTCCGCGGATCAGAGAATCGAAACTCATTTGCTCTTTCGCATAGACGTTCAATTGCGCTCGGCTGCCCATCTGTTTAGATAGGTTCTGTAGCATAGGCGCGAAGATCTCAAAGGTGCTTTCACGCATTGCTAATGAGAATCGACCTTCATAATAGGCGGGATTAAACGAACCTTGGTAAAGCAAACCGTTCATGCTGGAAAGAATGCCGTGCACCGAAGGGCCTATATTCAAAGCAAACGGAGTCGGGACTAAACGAGTGCCATCGCGGTAAAAAAGGTCGTCTTTCAGAATGTCACGCAATTGACTGAGCGTTTTACTCACGCTAGAAGGGGTCACGCAAAGTTGTTCCGCCGCTTGAGTCACGCTGTGTGTCATGAGTAGCATGTGCAGTACCGTTAGGTGTTTAAGGCTAATGCGTGAGAGTGTTATGTAATCCATTCGCAAGACTAATTCGTGTGATTTTGTTCAGTATATCAGTATGTAATATTTTTTTACTAATCCAGCAGCACGGAAAATCAGGTGTTTCTTTTCGTGTTCTATCTAAAGGTTTGGCTCAACTCGACATACCAACGGATTGAAAGTTGCTGCGTCGGTGGTACCTTTTCCGAAGTAACCATTGCAGCAGTCGTGTCTGACCCTATTACACATCTGAAAACACCCTTAATTGATCCCAAGCTCGTACCTAAGATGGCGGCATTGGATGCAAATCTTCTCATTAGTTTACCGGCTAAGGTCACCGCCGATACTGGTATCGATGCTTTAACTCATGCCTTAGAAGCCTATATTTCACGTAATGCAACGCAAGAAACCCAAGCCTATTCTATCGCTGCTATTAAGCTAATTTTTAAGTACCTGCCATTAGCTGTTGTATCAAGCAGTTGGTATTGAGCAAACAACCGATGCGCTTAATTACTTGCCCAAATTCGGACTTAAAGTAGGGGTGTAAAACTAAATGTACATTACTGCATCTTAATCCTTACACTTTACTTGATCTTATTTGAGAGATCCGACAGAATCAAACTGTATTCCAATAGTGGTATTGGGTTTGGTAGACGGTTTCCTGACCTCATGCTGATTAATCTTATTAGGCTGTAAAGATAAATATACAATGAGTCAATCTAAAGTGTTTGGTAGTGCCCTGATTATTGCTGGGACTACAATTGGTGCTGGAATGCTAGCGCTACCTCTTGCCTCTGCAGGCATTGGTTTTTCCACCTCCCTTATTATTATGTTGAGTTTGTGGGCATTGATGGCGTTTACTGCGCTACTCATGTTGGAATTGCACCAATATGCTGATAGCAATGCGACGTTGCACACGCTGGCAAGAAAAATTCTTGGACAGAAAGGCAAGTGGATTGCGAGTTTCTCGATGTTGTTTCTGTTCTATTCACTGTGCGCCGCTTACATTGCTGGTGGTGGGGCTCAGTTTGGTGACCGACTCACTGATTGGTTTGACTTAGAACTTTCTGGCTCGGCATCAACCATTATTTTTACGCTTATCGTGACGCTTGTAGTGACGGTTGGAACGAGCACGGTTGATAAGGTAAACCGCGTGTTGTTTGGTTTGAAGATGGTAGCCATGATCGCCGTATTGTTTTTCCTTGCCCCAAACGTTACTCAATCGTACCTGCTCAGTATGCCAGTTGAACAAGGTCTTATTGTTGCCGCTATTCCGGTTATCTTTACTTCATTTGGTTTTCACGGAAGTATTCCTGCGATTGTAAATTACCTTGATGGGGATACATCATCACTGCGTAAAGCAATCATGGTTGGTTCAACGATTCCGTTAGTGATTTACATTTTTTGGCAGATTGTGACGCTTGGTGTCGTTAGCCAAAACACGTTGATTGACAATGGTGGATTAAGTGCGCTTATCGGCCAACTATCGCAAACCGTACAACAATCAAATCTAGGCAATGTCGTCGGTGTATTCGCAGACCTTGCATTGTTAACGTCTTTCCTCGGTGTAAGCTTAGGACTGTTTGAGTTCTTGGGGGATACCATTAAAGGCGATAACGAAAAACCTAACCGATTGTTAGCGGCCCTAGTAACATTTACCCCACCACTTGGTTTTGCATTGTTTTATCCGCAAGGCTTCATTATGGCGTTGGGTTACGCTGCAATTGCACTCGCTATCTTAGCGATTTTCTTACCACTAGTGATGGTGATAAAAGTGCGTCGCTCAGATGAATTTACGGGTGAATACCGCGTTGCGGGTGGCCAAGGAACCTTGGTTGTGACGGGGATTGCAGGTACGGCGATTGTTCTGGCACAAGTTCTTATTACGGTTGGCGTGCTTCCTGCTCTAGGTTAATCATTGGTTGTGATACAAAGTGACGGTCAGTGGGTGAAGGCGCACTGGCCTTTTTAATCTTGATCAAATTATCGTTGAATATTCGGTGAAATAATTGGCGGTGACCTGTTTCTATTTCGTACACTTAAGTTGTGGTATGTCGATAAATTAGGTGGAGAAAAGTCGCTTTAATTACATTTAATCTTCTGAGTTTCATTAGGCTTTTCTTCTAGTTTCTATGCTTGGGTGTGGAGGTGAAGTATGGCACACCGGAGTTTTTACCCGTTTGCAAAACCGCTTAATGAGCAAATGCAAACGTTGAAGATTAGGATGCAGGCACACTTATCCTCTGTTGATAGAGTGTCGTTTGTCAAATACTATCCGCAACACGGTATACTCAAGTCTTTCGCTGAAAGTGAATTCGGCACTTGGCGTTTAGCGCATCATGAAGCACCACTACGCAAACTTCATCACCTCAGCATTGCTGCTAGTAGCGCGACTCCACGTATTGTCGATGACCTTCATGACATTAACCATTGTCAACGTATTCAAACGCTTCTAAAACGAGGCTATCAATCGTCAGTGGCGATCCCTTGCTATGACCATCAAACTTTTACGGGTTTTGTCTTTCTTAACTCCGTTAAAACCCATGCATTCAGTTTGAATGCGCTCAATAGCCTTAAACCATATTTTGAAATGATTCAGTTTGCGGTGGGATCGGAAGATCATGTGGTGAACAGTATTGAACTTATGGCCGAGCGAATGCAGTGCTTAATGCCCGGTTATTCGCGTGAAGTGTATTCTCATAGTAAGAGGGTGGGCATTTACAGTCAGTTAATTGCCAAATACTTAGCTGATGCCCATGAGTTCAGCGATGAGTTGGTGGAGCAAATCAGCGTATTTGCCCGCTACCATAATTTGAGTGCGATACCGCTTTCTGCTGAAATTGATCATGACCGTTGCCACTTTTCGGATGAACAAGAAGCTTTGTTGCTTGAGCATATTGATCAGTGTATCAAATCTGCAGACAACATCGTTGCACGTATCGGTAATCCTGTTCACCCCGGTGTGAATGTCTTTCGCCAAATAATCACTTATCAATATGAGAACTTAAATGGGTCTGGCTACCCATTTGGGTTGAAAGGTTCAAGCATTCCAATCGCTGCACAAATAGTGGCGGTCGCCAATGCGTTTGATGTGATGACTACCCACCATCCGTATCGGCAAGCTTGGTCAGTGACTTATGCGCTGCTAGAGTTAGAGAAGCAAGTTTATCAGGGCCTATTCTCGAGAGAGTGCGTAAATGCTTTAAGAGAGCATCAAAACTACATAAAACAAGTCATCAACAAATACCCGGAGCATTGTACGGGGATAGGTTTGATGTAAAAGCAACGATTAGACGTTAAACCTTGACGTGGAGGAAATGATAAATAATACTGTTTTTATATACAGTAATTAGGTTTGGAGGTGAAGTATGCTGTGGGAAACCCTTGAACGAGTAAACCGCCTGCGCCAACAAGCATTGGCAAACTCTGATTTCGTCGAGTCTGCAAAGGAGCACGAAGAAGCTTTGCATGACCAAGAGTATCATTATCAGCCGAAGAAAAAGCGTTCAGTTAAAGGCAAGCAGTCGTTAGCTGATATCTATAAAGAAGTCGATTTTAGTGGAGATGCGCGTCATTAAGCCTTCGTATTCGCTGCGGCTAGTTTATTCTTTAATGCCACAGCTTCACTTATTTATACCCAAGCATCTTGAGGTTACTTGGGTATAAGATGCAATATCAGAAGTTCGCTTTTCGAACATAGTGCGGATTTTTGTATTTCTTTTCTGGACCAAAGGCAGAGATAACGAGTTTGTTCCAGAGTGCCTTATCGAATTTTCCTTTTTCTATCGAAGGGTAAAGCGTTTCTTCTTCTTCCCTTGCTAAACTCATGTACTGTTTTTTCTTGATTTGATTATATTTTTTTGCGATTTGATTGTGTTTGCGTAACCACTCAAGTTTATATTCACGCAGTACTTTTTCGCCAGCTTCTGCATCCATACGAGAAAGGAACAATCGTTTGTATGAGACCTTTCTGTCCAACATGGTACGCATTACCGTCTGAATATATTTACCATGGTGTGTGATGGTGATGTCGCTTTCATCAACAGGCGTAATACACCAGCCCTTTGGTAAAAAGGTGGGTTGCTTAAACTGCTTATTACGTTCCATGAGCACCTGATGAAGAACCAAATCAGATGTGCCGCGGAAAGTTTTTTGCCATTTACCGATTCGAATCTGCAGCGAACCGGGCAAGCGATAGATATTTGTAAATTTATCTTGGTCCATGGACTCTAATCATGAAATTACTTAGTAACATTGGGAATGTGCAGACGCCAACCGAACAACATCGTGCTGTGACAATACTGTTTATAAAGGGTTAGGTTGCTGTATTTGACGATTTTACAACGACCTCGCAAAGAATAGCGAGGGTTTATGTCAATATTAACCAAGAAATATAAGAAATGTGTAAATTATGAAGATAGTTGGTGCACATGAGATGATGTGCACCATAACGCTGCCTAACCGTTGAGATCAAATGGCCTCTTCAAACTGTTTCTCTTCCAGTTCCTCAATTTCTTGGATGTGTCGATTCGCCTGCTGAAGTTGATACATTCTTGCATAACGCCCATTTTGTTTAAGAAGCGCGCTGTGTGTGCCGCTTTCTACTAGATCACCATGATGCAGTACGATGATTTGGTCCGCGTTCAAAATGGTCGAGAGGCGATGCGCAATGACGACCAGAGTCATGTCTTTACGCAGTACTTCTAAGCTTTTTTGGATCAGAGCCTCTGTACCAGAATCTATGTTTGCCGTAGCCTCGTCTAAGATGAGTATTTTTGGCTTTGCCACTAATACGCGTGCGAGGGCGAGCAGCTGTTTTTGACCAGCAGATAAGTTGGTTTCACCTTGGCCAAGTTGAGTATCTAACCCACGCGGGTAGCGGTGAATTTGTTCGGCTAGACCGACCTTCTCTAATGCATCCCAAACTTGTTCGTCCGTAACACTTCGGCCTAAGCAGATATTTTCTTTTACACATGCAGGCAGAATATGTGGGTCTTGTTGAACCATGGCGATATCTTTTCTGAGCACCTCTTTACCTAATGACTTCAACGGACGGCCATCGACTAACAGTGCTCCAATCTCTGTTGGATAAAACCCCATTAACAGAGAAGCGAGGGTACTTTTCCCGCTGCCAGTATGACCCACTAGGGCGACGAAGTCCTGATGTTCCGCCTGCAACGAAATTTTATTGAGCACATTTTGCTGTCCATCGTAGCTAAATGTGAGCTGCTCAAGCTTAATCGACCCCGTTTTTAGCGGAGCATGATCCGCGCCATAAGTTTGCTCTTTGGCGTCCATTAACTCAAATACGCGTTCACTCGAAACGAGCGCTTGCTGCAACAGAGCCAGTTGTTGAGTCATCTCGATAAGGGGTTCAGTTACCCTTGCAAGATAGCTAATAAAGGCATAAAGAACACCAACCCCGATCACTTCAACACCGTTGAAACCGAAGATGGCGACAAGCGACAGTAGGGCGATACCAGCGAGCATATCCATAAGTGGACGCAGTAAGTACCCATTTAAGCGAATGACTCTTTTTGACGCAACCAAGTGTTCAGCGGTTAACTCGTTAAACTGTTTGTTAAAACGGTCTTCTTGCTGCATAAGCTGAATGACACTCATCCCTTGAATCGATTCGCTAAGGTTAGCGTTGATGTCAGACAGCAAGTCACGCATGCAACGATACGTCTCTGTGCTAAGACGTTTAAATAGATACATGAAACCGACAACAATCGGCAGTAATAGGACGACGACCAACGCCAACTTCCAGCTCATGTAAAACATGACGCCCAACATGACCAAGATCATGACCAAGTTCTTGATCACGGTTGCTATGAGTAACTCATAAAATTGCTGTAATGATTCCGTATCGTTAGTAATACGGGAGACCAGCTTCCCTGCTGGTGTGTAGTCAAATTCGGAAAGGGGTTGGTTGATAACACCAAAAAACACTTGCTTACGAATCGTTTTGATGGTGTTAGTCGCAACGATACTAAATTGCAGCGATTGCAGATATTGGAACGTGGCTGAGATAAGCTGTAATGAGATATAGCCCACCGCTAAAGATATCAGCACGTTGGTCGAGTAGTCGCCCTTAGTAATGTGTTCATCAATAAAATATTGAATTAGCCATGGGCCACCAGCATTTGCTATTGCTGCAATAAACAGCAGTGCAAGACCTTGTATCATTGGTTTCGGCTGTGACAGCGGGTAAGACAATAACCGCTTGAAAATCGTACTCTGTTTCAAAAGTTAGTCCTCCATTGCTTGTTCAAGTTTCTGATATCGATACATTTCTGAATACCAGCCATACTGTTGCAGCAATGCATGATGCTGACCCCGTTCGGCGATGTGTCCATGATTGAGGACAATGATTTCTTCGGCAGCTTCGAGCGCAGTAAGGCGATGAGCAATGACTATCAACGCTTGTTCCCGATAGTGCGTTTCTAGATTTTTGAGGATTTGGTGCTCTGTTCGTCCATCAACAGCAGACAAGGCATCATCTAAAACCAGCACTTGAGCATTGAGTAGCATTGCACGTGCAATGGCAATTCGTTGCTTTTGGCCGCCTGAGAGTGTGATGCCTTTTTCACCTACCTCAGTTTGGTAGCCCTGCGGGAATTTTTCGATATCATCATGGATACAGGCCAGTTTGGCAGCGCGATACACGTCGGCCTGCGAAGCCGATGGATTACCCAACGCGATATTGTCGTAGATTGATTTTGAAAATAGAAATGGGCTTTGATTCACGACGGCAAAACGGTTGCGCCATTGTGGCAGAATCGCGTTTTTAATGTCGATGTCGCCAAATAAAATGGTACCATTTTCTAGCTCGTGTTGGCGGAGGAGTAAGGCGAGCAAAGTTGACTTACCGCTTCCTACTGGCCCAGCGACACCCAGCATGTGTCCTGGTTGAAGTGTAACGTGAACATCACTGAGAGCTGGGGGTAAATCCGTTGACCAGTGATAGTCGTTAATTTGGATATTTAAAGGCAGAGGTCGGTCTGATAAGGGGATATCGCCACTGACGATGTCGGGCTTTTCATCGAAAACTTCTTGTAAACGATTCCAGGCTGCTGAGCCTCGTTCAAGGATATTAAATAGGAATGCAAACGCGAGCATTGGCCAGATCATCATACCAAGGTACATGGTAAAAGCGGTCAGGTCGCCTAGGGTGATTTCACCTTGTTCGACCAAGTACGCACCCGATGCAATACTTAGAAGAAAGGAGAGCCCAATGGTCAGTTGGATCGCAGGATCAAAGCGTGCATCTGCTCTTGCCACGGCAATATTTTTATCTCCTGTGTCATCAACAACGTCTTCAAAACGTTGTTGTTCGCGAGCTTCCAAACCAAACGCACGCAGCATTCTCACGCCATTTAATGACTCTTGAGTCATATCTGACATGGAAGAAAATGCCTCCTGAGCAACACGGAATCGTTGGTGAAGAATACGAACGATAAAGAAAATAGTGAGCGCTAGAAATGGCATAGGCAACAGCGCCATTAATGTGAGCTTCCAACTTATTTGTGTCACCATTACGATCAAAACGGCAATACCGGTGATCAACGAATCCGCGGCGGTTAGTACGCCTTCTCCTGCAGTCATCACAATATTACGGACATCGTTGGTGCCACGAGCCATAAGGTCGCCGGTTTTAAAACGCTCAAAAAAGCGAGGGGGTTGTGTGGATATATGACGATATAGGCGGTTACGCAAAATGGTACCTAACTCCGAGCTGGCACCAAATAACCAGATTCGCCAAAGAATACGACAGCCATAAACAGTGAAAAATAACACCACCAGACCAAACAACCACAGCAGCAAGGTTGTGGTGTCTAAGGTGTTATCGACAACGCCATCTACGATGATGCCTACGGCTTTCGGGGGGGCGAGCTGAAGGGCTGAGATAACAGCGAGTAGAAGAATTGAACCGACATAATGTTTCCATTTAAGTTGGAAATACCAACGAAGCTGCCAGAATATTCTCATAGCGCCTCCTGCGTTAAAGTATTGAATTATAATGGATCTATTATTTATTCTTATGATGACTTTACAAGCGTATTTTTTGTGCAAATTTGAAAACAACAGATTGTGTTGCATTTGTCGCTGTATTGTCGACATGAGAGTTATCTATTGCTGCAACGTATGCATGCAACAATATTATGTGAACGCATTGTTAATGTGTGGAAGGAGGGGGGATGTGATGACAGAGAACACTAAGAAAACTTCAATATGACTTAAAGATTTTCTTAGTGTCAGCTCATGATCGAGGTGTGCTTATACCCGGTTGTCGCCTGTACTAAACGCTATAATTTGGCTGATCTCTGTGAGACTTCTGCCACTTTCTTGTTGCCACTGAACAAACGCTTTGTTAGTCGCATCGAGTGATTTCTTAGTCTCTTTGCCACCTTCAATGATCTTGCAATTACGCAGATAAGCTTCAACGTCGCTAGACAGGATAAAGGTGTCGACGCCCATTTGGCGCAGCGTGTAAGGACCGGTATTGCCACCCAAGCGATTACCGTGTTTCTTCAAATACGTCCACAAGTCGGTTATCTTCTCTTGCGGCCAATCGGACACCATTTTACTGAATGAACCATGCTCGATTCTTGCTTCGTGGATCATACGTGCATTGGCAGGGATTGACATTACTTTGGTCAGATGGCGGATAATGCGTTTGTCCGTTGCTTTGGTTTCCCACTGATCGTCAGACAGCATCAATAGCGGCTCAATTTTAAAGCCGAAAAAGACGTCCTCGAAGTTCTGCCATTTGTTACGAACCACACTCCACGAGATCCCACTTTGGAATACTTTCATCGAAAATGCGGCTAGCCAACGGTCATCTTGAATGGTTGCTAATTCTTCTTTGCTCAGTGGGTGAGACAAAAGCGCTTCAAGTTGGTCTTTACCGCCTTTGCGCTCGGCTGCGCGTTGATAAATGGCGTCAAATTTTTCGATACTCATAAACAAATTCAGTCCATACGATGTTTGCCAAACATACTACGCTTAAGTAGCTGAATCGTAAATTAATGGAGTGTCACAAATGAAGAAGGTCACATTAACGTTTGTTGGAGAAGGTTCGGAGCGCGTGGCGGAGAAATTCTACTCTTGGTTAGCCGATGGCGGCTTGGAAGATAGCTTGATTGAAAACTTGTCGGACCGTGAAGTGTCTGTTGTTGGGATCAGCGATATGGACAACGAAACGCGAGATGTGGTGATTACCACAGAGATGAACTGAATCCATTTATACCGAACAATAAAAATTAAGCCCTTCAATGGAAGGGCTTGTGATGCTTAAGGTGCTTGTGGGTTTAGTGGCTGACTAGGGTTAAACCGCTTGGTAGTGCGTCACCAAACACACGTTTCGACTCGCTCTCAGACAGCTCTTTGACTTCTTCAACCAGTGATACCCAAGATTCTGGGACTTTGTTCAGTTTCAGCTTAGCCAGAACCTGCCCGCGATAGTCATCTGAAATGTCAAACAGGCGGTCACCTGTCTTACGACAAATCATCACTGCTGCGAATGCAATCATTGGCTCTTTCTGCCAGTTTTGTTCGAGCAATTTAGGTAACCATTGTTCCGCTTGTTCACGAGGAATCACGTTGTGCTGACTGCCGTACAAAGGTGTACGCGATGCCAAGCGACCCATTGCCCACCAGTGTGCTTGCTCAAACTGGTTGTGGTTGATGGCTTTGCTCAGGAACCATGTTGCAAGTAGCACTTTGTCTTCCACTTCGAGGTGCTCAAGCGATGCCGCTAAACGAACCATCGACTCATAACCCATCTCTTGCGCCGCTTTTGCCGATTGCGGGTTTTTCATTGCACCTGGGTGTAGGTATTTCGCGATGTCTGCCAAGATGGTCTCTTGCTGCTCCTGGCTCAAGCCACCTGCGACACGACGCCAGAATACCCACCAGTCAGTCCAACCTTGATGGTTCTTGAACTGAATGTTTTGTTGGTATAGACCCCAAACTTGTTCAATGCGCCATGAGTCGGTTGGATCGCCAAAGCCTGGACGCAATGCAAAGCCAGCTAAACGAAGCCAGTTTTTCTCATGCTGTTCAGAGCGACGGCGACGCTTACGACCTTGTGCAAAGGTATCGAACAGTTGGCGTAGGGTCGTGAAATCCCACTCGTCGCGCTTGCCAAGTTTCTTCTCAAGATCTTTGGCTAAGGTTTTGATCTCTTTGCTTTCCGCGCTTTTCTTATTACCGCTGTAAAGGCGAGCAATCAGCTCCTTACATTCGTTCAACTTAGGGTGAAGCTTAACTTGTTCACTGTCGTCGGTTTGCTTGTTACGAACCTCGAACTCCAGCTCCCAGCGTTTGTTGTCGTCTTCCGCGCTGACACATTCCATCTTAAGCGTGCCGACTTCGGTCAACTGACACGCAAGTTGTACTTCTACACGCTCTTTCTGGTTGGCTTGCAGTTCGGCACCTTCACCTTCAAGGGTGGTGATATAAGGTGGTAGAGGAGCAAATAAGTCGGGATCAACGTCAACCATCACACCGTTTTGAATGGCGGTGTTATTGGTTAAGGTGTCGTGGGTAGAAGTCAGCAGGTTAAAGCGAACTGGTTCACCTAGGGTAAGCGAGAAGCGACGACCACTTAAGCGGATCTCGTGACCTTCTTCTGTACCTTTAGCAAGCAAACAGAGCGCTTTGCCCATCTTGTTCTTTTCTTGAAGATGCAAGAAGTAAGAACGCGCTGCGCCACCACCAATTTTTAGTTGTGCACCACGACGTGCTTTACCAAATGCAACAGCACCTAGTGCAACAGACCAATCTGGATGTGGGTTATCTAATACCGTAACCGGCGCACCGCGCCAATCGGAAAGTAGGGTAGTGACACGTTCCGTCACAAGTTCACTGTTGAACACACCACCGTTGAGTAGCAAACCGACTGGAATTGCATTTTGTGTGTCGTCTTCAATGCCGAGAGCGGTACGAGACACTTGCTGATGCGTCGTTAAGAACTCGGCAACATGTTTGCTCACTGCTGGATCGGCAACGTATGGAAGACCAAACTCGACAACGGCGCTGCGGCGTTTGTCTGGTACTTCACTGAAATCAGAAAGTGGGAAGAAGCCATCCAAAGCGATTTGGTGCACTTCTTGTTTGCTCAGCCCAATACTCTTTGTTCCGCCAAGAAGTTTAGAGCCGCTGCCCAGCATGGTGATTTTCACTTCTTCTGGTGCATTCGCTGAAAGCAGGTTTTCTTTCGCCTTGCGAGTTTGCTGAATCAGCTTCGTCAGGCTTGCTGCAGTGAGCTTCTTACTTTGATTGAAGCGGCTTTCTGCAAGGTGTGCTAATGCTAAGTCGAGGTTATCACCACCAAGCATCAAGTGCTCGCCAACGCCAATACGATCAAGGGTTAGCTCATCTTGAGAAGAGAAACTTGCTTCAATCAAGCTCAAGTCGGTGGTGCCACCGCCCACATCGCACACCAGAATCAGTGGCAGTTCTTTAAGTTCATCGGCTGCGGTTTGCTGGTGGCGTGCGTACCAGTCGTAACATACGGCTTGTGGCTCTTCAAGCAGGACGATTTTCTTTAAACCAGCCAGCTGCGCAGCTTCAAGCGTGAGCTTACGAGCGGTTTCATCGAACGATGCTGGAACGGTCACAACCACATCTTGCTCTTCTAGCTTGTTGCTAGGGTGACGGTAGTTCCATGCTTGACGAATGTGGTTGAGGTAGCTTGCGCTGGCAACGACAGGTGAGACTTTATCTACGTCTTGCGCGCCAGCCCAAGGAAGAATATCTGAACGACGATCCACCGCTTGGTGCGATAGCCAGCTTTTTGCACTGGATACCTGACGTCCTTCCACCTTCGCGCCTAATTCACGAGCCCATTCACCAACAACCACATTGCTAATGTCGCCAGATACAGGTTCGTTTTCCCAAGGAAGTGTTAGGTCAGAAGGGGAGATTTGACCAACTGCAGGGTGATAACGGAAAGAGGGCAGCAGTGGCTTACGAACCACTTCACCCGGACCAATCAATTGGTCGATGTCGAATAGGGATACTTCGGATTGTTCAAGCTTGTCGGTGATTTCACAGTACGCCACCACAGTGTTCGTGGTGCCAAGGTCAATACCAACAAGAAAACGAGGAGATGCCATACAAACCTTCGTGTATTTAAAAACGGCACCCGATTGGATGCCGTTTGATTTCTATTTATTCTTCTTCGTTTGAGTTGCTTTTCGCGTCTTCGCGCACATCGAACTCAACATGCCATTTTTGACCGTTATCAGCCGCAATGGCTTCTAAGTAAAGCGTACCAAGCTCTGTGACGCGAGAGGCGAGGGTTACCGGAACCACTTCACCTTCACGACGACCTTCAGATACTGGCAGCGTTACTTGAATTTCTGGTAGCTCTTCAAGCTCTTCTGGTGCCCAGTAGTCTAGGTGAGTACCCGCTAGGTCATCACGACGAACGGTTGAGCCAAAGAATTGGAAGTTAACTGGCTGACCGATGATCAAACCAAACTCTTGGCTTGGTACGTCAACGCTTGAGCCTTCTTCCATACCAAATGGGGCTACACATAATGCTTCCATTGGAGGCGCCATGCCCGGAATCGCTGGCATCGCACTTTCGATACCCACGTAGTATGCCGAAGCAATACCACCGCGGATACGAACGCCTTGACCACGACGCACAGAGCCGTAGTAAGCTGCACCGCTAGCAACCGCAAGGTCTAGATCCACACCTGTTAGGCGTTTCGCCATTTCTGCATCTGCTTCAATTAGCCATTCGTTGATCGTGTCTTCTAGACGAGTTGCTAGAAGTTTCGATTTCAGCACACCACCGTTGAATAGGATTGCCGTTGGCTTGATGAAGTCAGCCGATTGCGCTGCATCCGCACCTGGCATACCCGGCATGTTAGCGAATGGATTAAAGTCTTGAGCTGCTGCTTCTGCGTCGCCATTTCCTGAAGCAGAAAGGGCATTGGCTTGCTTAGACAAGAACGCTGCAATGTGACGAGTAATGCCCGCATCTTGTGCGTAAGGCAGACCCATTTGCGTTAGTGCACCACGGTTACGTTGAACAGGGTGGTCCGTAATCGCAACTTGAGGGAAGAAACCGTCAACCAGTGTTTGTTGTACTTCTTCTTGAGTCAGTTCTGTTTTCAGCGTTGCGCCAAGCAGTTTAGAACCGCGGCTTGGTACCACGATTGGCACTGACTGAAGTTCGCTGTCGTTCAATAGCGCTTCTTTCGCATCACGACATGCGTGCGTCATCGCCTGAACTTGCCATGGCTGTAGCTCTTTGCCTTCTTGCGCTAGCTTCATCTTCAAGCGGTACGCAAGTGCAAGGTCCATGTTGTCACCGCCAAGTAGGATATGTTCACCTACCGCGATGCGGTTCAGAGTTAGGTTACCGTCGTCTTCAGTTACTTCAACCAAAGAAAGGTCGGTTGTACCCCCACCGATATCGACCACCAGCACGATGTCGCCAACTTCGACTTCGTCGCGCCATTTGTCGTCGCTGTTATCAATCCAGTTGTAAAGCGCAGCTTGCGGCTCTTCTAGAAGCGTGAGATGCACAAAACCGACGTTGCGCGCAGCTTCGGCTGTTAGATCACGAGCAGCAGGATCAAAAGAAGCCGGAACCGTAATGGTGACGTCTTGATCGGCAAGGTTGTGGTTTGGATTCGCGTGATTCCAAGCGTCTTTTAGGTGCTCTAGGTAAAGCTCCGTTGCGCGAAGAGGGGATACTTTTTCCACTTCTTCTGGGCTACCCGCTGGCAGAAATGCTTCACGACGGTTCACACCTGCGTGGCAAAGCCAAGATTTCGCACTTGCAACAAGACGGATTGGTGTCTTTGAGCCTAAGTTACGTGCAATCGCACCAACGAGAGCTTTTGGCTCGCTCGACCAAGGAAGAACGCGAGATTGTGGGTCCATTTCGTGTTCGTGCGGCTGGTATAGGAAAGAGCCTAATTGGTTTCGCGTTTCCACAGTGCCTGGTGCAGTGAGCTGCGGGATAGGCATCACTTCTACGCGCGCGTCTTCGTCGTGCGTGTCGACAAAAGACATAACACAGTGCGTAGTACCTAAGTCGATACCGACACTAAATTTAGGCGTTTGTTGTGTTTCAACAGACGCTTCTTGAGAATGGTTTTCTTGATTCATGTGTTCCATTACAGCTCAACCTCTGCTGGAGCGATCACTGATGCATCGTAGTTTTCGGCCAGTTTAGGCAGGTGCATAGACGTTGCCTTCCAACCTTTATGAACAAGCGTACCGTGGAATGGCGCGCTACCTGTTACGTTACCTGTCAGACGAATTTCTTGTGGGTTAAAGCCTTCTTCTACCGTAATGCGAGTTTCTTCATCTTCGTTACGAACGTGCGCTAGCGTCACGTAGTCGTTCAGTACTTTCTGACCACCGGTGTGAATTACGCGAGCAGCCGCACCAACATCTTCATCAGAGAATGATCTCAGATCTTCTTTTAAGAAGTCGATCAGACGAGCTTCTTGCTGCATGATCGACAGGAGTTGCATCGCAGAGTCAGTAGAAGCAGTCGCAAGCTTCGATTCTACTTCGACTACTTTTTCGATAATTTTCTCTACTTCAACCACTTTCTCTACTTCGACGATCTTCTCAACCGGCTTTTCAACCTCGACGATTTTCTCGACAGGCTTTTCGACCACTTTCTCAACCACTTTAGATTTGCGTGATACCGCAATCAGAAGAAGTAAAACGCTCGAAGCCAGAAGGCCTGCGTGCAACATATCGAACGTTTGAGGAATTAGGTTCAAATCAATGTTCATGACATTTTTCTCTTTCTATTGATTTATTGGTGCGAGTATTGGCTCATATCTCTTTGCAAAAAAGATCCGCATTGCGGTCTGCACCAAGTTTAGACATTAAAATGATGGTGGATGGTAGCATATTCAAGGCTTAAGGCTGCAATAATTCGTGATTTTAGCCCTCGATTAGCATAAGAATGCAACGATTAGACCTCGCAGTAGACACCGTTACTTTGGTTTATCCGTAATTCGTGTTCTTTTTGGTTGCCCTGATATTCGAAATGTCAGCAATTTTACCATCTAGCGACCATCTCACTTTAATTTTCTGCCTGTTTGGAGCGATATCAGTGCTCAGTTGATGTTAAGTCTAATGCAAACTGAGCTTGCTGGATTTGCGCTTTTCTAAAGACAATCAGTATAAATAAAAAATAGCACTTAACCGCGTGCGAATGGTGATTAATTCAGCGAGCAAATTCGAGTTTTTATCTTGGTTGGGGTAGAATCTCTCGCTCTCAAATTTGTGTAGGAATCAAGACAGACTATGAATCATAACCGTGTCGTTTGCTTCGATTTGGAAATGTGCTGTTGGAACGAAAATGGTGTTGGCCGCACAGGGGAGATCATTGAAGTAGGCCTGGCTGAAATAGATTTGTCTAAAGGCGAAATCGTGAAACGTGCACAGTATTATGTAAAGCCTGAGCACGATGAAGTATCGCTATTTTGTGTAGAGCTAACCGGCATTACTCCGCGTAAAATCGAAAAGCAGGGACGTCCTCTCGCCGAGGTGATCAAATCAATGATTAAGAACTTTGGTGGACGTAATAAAATATATGCGGCTTGGGGTCGGGATGACATTATTTTACTGCAAGAATGCGAGGAAAAAGGCATCGATGCGCCCTTTACGGAGTTCATCAATCTAGCGACGCTATATCGTATTCAAAATCGCCTTAAAGACAAACGTATTGGACATAAAGCGGCTCAAGAAGCGAAAGACATTGAATGGGAAGGGCGTCAGCATTCGGGCTATGTGGATGCTTACAATTTAGCGAAACTCGCATTGTATATGCTCTAACCAGTTATAAATCAAGATGTAAGTACGGCTAAAGCTTTATCTCCGCTAACTCGATAGCTGTTAACACAAGCTACTGAAATTACGATATGTTTATGTCAATTGTTCGTAAATCATACCATCGCTGATGTTTTTATTAAATAGTGCTTAATACTGAGGTTTGATTTTAGACTAGTATTAATGACCAATATATTTCTGATATTCGGTGCATGCTAAACTAAAACTCGAAATTTGAAGTGCCTCGCAAGTATGAGCTTTGATAGATTTTTTATATTCGCCAAGAAAAAGTTGGCGAAAATCATAAGCTTGTCATACACTTGCTGATATACGCCCGATATGTTGTTGAATTGGTAGGGTAAAACTGCTCTGGCGCTACATATAGGTAGCATTGTTTAACATAGCTTTGAGGAAAGTTTTATGGCGCTCACAAAAGCCGAACTTGCAGAAAACCTGTTTGATAATTTGGGATTTAGTAAGCGGGACGCCAAGGAGACGGTGGAGGTGTTTTTCGAAGAAATTCGTAAGGCACTTGAAAGTGGCGAACAGGTAAAGCTATCAGGCTTCGGTAATTTTGATCTTCGTGACAAAAACGAACGACCTGGTCGTAACCCGAAAACCGGTGAAGATATTCCTATTACTGCTCGACGTGTTGTCACGTTTCGTCCGGGTCAAAAGTTAAAGGCTCGTGTCGAGAATCTGAAAAAAGAACAGTAAACCAAGCGATTAAATCCTGATTGAAGGATTATATTGTGCTTAAACAAAACCACCCTAAGAGGTGGTTTTGTTGTTTCTAATGCTTAATATATTAGGCTGCTTCCAAGTGTGTGGTTAAGTAAGGCTGCCAAGCTTCCAGGTACCAGTTTTTTGATTGGCTCTTCATTTGTGTGATGGATGCGAGTTCCCACTCGCTTAGGTCTCGACCTTCTATCAAGGCTTGACGCTCAACCTTCTGAATCTTCTCATAAAGGTCATGCTCTGGACCATTTTTTACATCGGCAATGGCTTTTAAGTGCAGCTGAATTTCGGCAATCAGGTTGGTTTTTGGTAGGCGAACGAGAAGGTTTAAATCACGGTAACCAGAGGCAACGGGTTTCTTAAAGCGGTTTTTTACTTTGACGATGGTTATTTCACGTTCCAGAGTTTCGTAAATTGAAACGAGGCTAGCCACATCATTTGCAACGATAGTAGCTCGTGCAAGGTCAGTAATTCGTTCTACCTGACCATCTAATTCATGAGCGATCTTTTCTTCGGCTCTATGTTTGGATTTTACACCTACAAAATAAGGTTGGGCATCGGTCAGTAGGGCGGTACTTTTACAGATGGTTTCTAGCTCGAACTGGGCTTGATGAGCTTTGGTGTAAAGAATATCGAAATCTGAATACGGTTGGGTTGGTTTGGCATCGATAGATTGAATACCATAAAGACCGCTAAGGCTGTGTTTGAATAATTTGGAGCAAACCTCGTTTTGACTTTCAGAACGGTTTTGCTCGTTGCTCGGGGCATTTGGAAGTGCGGCGAACGCCGGCGCACGGCTTAGTACTAAAAGCATCAATGCTGTAGTACGTAAAAATAAGCTCATTCACTCTCCTTAACTTGCTTGCACTTAGAAAAAAGGGAACTAAAAAGTCACTAAGATTTGCAAATCAGGTACTACCATAATAAATGGGGCTCTACAAAAGACTCCAAGGTTCGTTTCTACCCATTTAGGGAAATCGTGTTTTAGATCACCATTTTTCTTTCTTTCATTCTGACAAGCAGAAAATGAAAGCGTGCAATCCAGAACGGACACTATCTTACCATCGCTTGATTGACAAAATATGAACAGCATAGACAAATTTGAAAAAATCATTAGTCTTATCCCACTAAAATAGAGCGTATCGCTCGTGATAATTATCAATCAGCCGACCAAAAGTAGAAGTAAAATGAGAGATCAGGAATTTTGGCATAACAAGTGGGCCAGTAACCAAATTGGTTTCCACCTTGATGATGTGAACCCACTATTGCCTGCATTTTGGCAATATACGAACCCAAAGCGCGAAGACACCGTATTGGCTCCTTTATGTGGTAAGTCAGAAGACCTAATTTGGCTTGCTTCGAAACATAACGACGTTCAAGGTGTGGAGCTAAGCCAAATCGCAGTACGCGCATTTTTTGCGGAACATTTCTATACACCGACGGTAACCCCAGTGAATGGGATGCACGAACTGTATCAGTTTGATGAACTGTCTATTTACACTGGGGACTTCTTTACCGCACCTGTGTCTAAAGCCGACATCATTTACGACCGTGCCGCGCTCGTTGCCCTACCTCAGGAAATGCGAGAAGAATACGCAGGCCGAGTGAAGCAACTTTTAAAACCTGGCGGACGAATTTTGCTGGTGACATTGAACTACGTGCAAGAAGAAATGGCAGGTCCTCCTTTCAGTGTGCCAGCCGAAGAGATACAAACGCTGTTTAATGGATACAAGGTAGCTTGTTTAAATGTGGATCAAGCTGATGAGAATCATCCTAAAATCATCAAGAAAGGTTTAAGTCGTTTTTCTGAAGAAGTGTACTTAATCGAGAGCGAGTAGGGCGAAATAACCTTAAACAAAGAAGAAGCGCAGCAAATTTAGCTGCGCTTTTGTTTATCAACTTTATCAATAAGGTTAGTAAACGATATTTACTTTTGAAGCAGACTCTATCGCATCTTGAAGCGAGTCATCGATGGTCTTGCGTCGAGTTAACACCACGCCTAAGCGGCGTCTTCCATCGATTTCTGGCTTACCAAACAAACGCACTTGGGTTTGTGGCTGCGCCAATGCTTTTTCTAAGTTGTCGAAACGGATATTCGTCGATGTGCCTTGGCCAAGAATAACGGCCGATGCAGAGGGACCATATTGAATGATGCTGTTGACTGGCATGCCGGTAAATGCACGAACATGTAACGCAAACTCCGACATCTCTTGCGAAATCATTGTCACCATACCAGTGTCATGTGGACGAGGGGACACTTCGTTGAAGATCACTTTATCGCCTTTAACAAACAGTTCTACACCGAAGATGCCGTAACCACCAAGCGCGTTAACCACTTTTTCAGCGGTGTATTCTGCAGCTTTGATTGCGTTGTCAGACATGGCTTGAGGCTGCCATGATTCACGGTAGTCACCGTCTTCCTGGCGATGGCCAATCGGAGCACAGAAATGCACGCCATCAACCGCGCGTACGGTTAGAAGAGTGATTTCGTAGTCGAAGTCAATAAAGCCTTCTACAATCACACGGCCTGCGCCTGTACGACCACCTTCTTGCGCGTAATCCCAAGCGATTTGGACGTCTTCTTCCGTTTTGATAACGCTTTGACCTTTACCTGATGAGCTCATTACAGGCTTCACAACACAAGGAATGCCAACGTGTTCAACTGCCGCTTTGAAGTCTTCAAAGTTATCGGCAAATTGGTAAGGGGAGGTCGTCAAGCCAAGCTCTTCCGCCGCCAGACGACGAATGCCTTCGCGGTTCATGGTCAGTTTGGTTGCTTTTGCTGTAGGGACAACATTCAAGCCTTTCTCTTCGAGTTCGACCAATTTATCTGTTGCGATGGCTTCAATTTCTGGAACGACGTAAGCCGGTTGCTCCTTATTGATGATCTCTTCTAGTGCGTGTCCATCTAGCATATCGATAACGTAACTACGATGAGCGACTTGCATCGCTGGCGCATTTGCGTAACGGTCACAGGCGATGACTTCTAAGCCAAGTCGTTGGCATTCAATTGCCACTTCTTTACCAAGCTCGCCTGAGCCTAAAAGCAATACACGGGTAGCATGTGTGCTAGTTGCAGTACCGAACATAGTGTTCCCTTACAAAATAAAGTGATGAAACAGAAATTGCAGGGGATCATACTGAATTTTTACGGCCAAGCAAACGTTTGCGTGTGATTTTTTACAATAAAAAAAGCTCTACGGTTGTAGAGCTTTCCTGATGCACTCAATGTAATTACAGGTTTACGAAACTGACAGGAATATCAGGGTTAATCGCTTCTAGCGTTGATTGTGTACAAGCGAGGTGACTAATCTTACCTTGTGAGTTTTCTACTAATGCGGCGGCTTTAATATTCTCGAATTCTCCACCGGCCAGCAATATTTGGATAAGAGCCACTTGTAACGGTGGGAGGCTTGGGTTGAAGGCGGCATTCTCTGCGTATGAACCTTGGAACACGCGTCCATCGGTCATTTCTAGAGCTAAACCACTGAGATTGTTTGTGTATGGTGCGTGGCTCATGTTCATTGCATTAACGGCTTTTTGAATCAGTGCATCGTCTTCATCACAAGCGAACTGATGTTTCATCTCTGCCATTAAGCCAGACTCGACGCCTAGGTCTGCTGGACCAAATGCTTCTGGTAAATACTCATGCAGTGACTTTTCTTCACGTTCAGGTAGCTGAACTTTTAGTTCACTAGCGGTCGATAGTTCATTCATGAACTGGCGACAATGACCACAAGGACTGAAGTTAATGGTGATGTCTTTCACGCCACGTTCGCCCTTCATCCAAGCATGGCTGATTGCCGATTGCTCGGCATGAACGGTTTGACCTAGCTGAACACCAAAGAATTCCATGTTTGCGCCGAAGTACAAGCGACCGGAAAGACCACGAACGATTGCACCTACATAGAATTCAGAAATTGGAGCATAAGAGTATGCGGCGGCAAAAGGAAGCAGAGCAACACGAAGCTCTTTATCTGCTAGACCTGTAGCGGTAAGCAGCTGTTCAAATTGCTGCTCAGAAAGAGTGGCATCAAAATCGTCAGCTTGGACGATAGGAGCAAGATGTTTTGAAAGTGCTTCGGGAGCGCTTGCTAGCGCCTGTTCAATGCGACTTTTCATGTTGAATCCTTGTTATTGCATGGACAGTTATTCTATGCGAAATAGGGAAACAATCCGTGCTCCAGATCATGTTCGTGTGTGCAATAACCCATTTCATTTCATTGCTTGGGTGAGCTCACACATGTATTCGATTGCATTAAGTGATAATGTTACCTTTGCCTCATAAATAACTATATCAACGCTTTTTCATATTGCGAGTTTGATACGCGAGTAAAAAGGCTTGCCCTTCGTTGGCAAGCCTCGGAGGGTTATTGATACAACCAAACCGCGAGAGCAAAGAAGCTTGGTGCTAATATTGAAGTAATAATGCCGCACAGCACTAACGCTAAAGAAGAAAATGCTGCATCGCCAGGTTGTTTCTCCGCACATGTTGCCGTACCTAAAGCATGGGAAACGGTACCCATTGTTAACCCACGTGCGATGGGGTGCTTAATGCCGATGATGTTGAAGATAGGGTAAGCCAAAATAGCCCCAAACAAGCCAACAATCAGAACCAGAATTGCCGCGACTGCCGCTTCTCCGCCAAGGGAGCTGGAGATCTCCATTGCAATCGGTGTCGTAACGGACTTGCCTATCAGGCTTGCGATGAGACTGATGTCGGCTTTGAAAGCGACCGCGATAAGCGTTGCTGTAAGCATCGACATGACGCTGCCTAAAGTGCAAGCCAAGGCAATAATGCGCCAATTGGCTTTGATCTGTGGTAGCTGCTCATACAGAGGATAGGCAAGCGCAACGACTGCCGGTTGAAGTAAAAAGCTGAGCCATTGATTATCAGCATAGTAAGTTTCAAATGGCACTTTTAAGTAAGTTAACAGTGGAATCAGTACGGAAATACTGATCAAAAGCGGGTTTGCTATTGGGTTGTTCAGCTTAATCGAAATTTGGCGAGCGGAGAGAAACACAACAATCGTGACAATTAACCACATATCAGTTTTTCTCCTTGAGCAGGTAATTAAGGAACCATGCAAGGCTAACTAATACGATCAGTGATCCCCCGACGGCACTTGCCAAAACAGGTAGAGCGTTTGCAATGAGCATGTCGAAGTGCTGCATAAGACCCACACTGATTGGAACAAATAGTAAGATCATGTAGCGAATAAAGAGTGTCGCCCCTAGCTTAACCCATTCCACTTTTATGATACCCAAGACCATAGACAGAAACAGCACAAGCATGCCAATCACGCTGCCAGGAACTGAGATGGCTGTGTATTTTTGAATCGTGTTACCGATACCGAGTGCACCCATGATCAATGCGAGGGAAATAAAAACATGGACCAGTTGTAATAATCGTTCTTTTTTCATTTTGTTGGCATATAAAACAACAAGCACACCCGAAGGTGCGCTGGAATTAAGGAGAAAGTTATGAGGCTAAACTCTCTATATAGCGATACACAGATTTTAGTATCGCTATCTTTTTTTCATCACTTTCATGTTCGTGAACTAAGTTTTCTAAATTCAGCATGTACTCTTCAATTTGACTTTCAAACACCTCACGGCAATGTTGTGCCCAGCATCTTTGCTCTTGTTCATCTAGCGTGTTTGAGTAATGGCGTGCACGATAGCGGAATAACAGCGGCTTGATGCGTTTATCGTCAAACTCGATATTCAACGCGGCAAGGTTATTTGGATCGGTTTCGCGAATAATGTCCATGGCCGCGCGATCTGCAGGGGAGAAGAATCCATCGTACAACTGCGTATCCACGTCATCGCTCTTATCGAATGCACGTTCAGTCGCAAATAGACTAATGAGTTTTTCACGAATTTCTGGGTGCTGACGAAGCAGTGCAAGATTGTTTAAACACTGCTGACGATCAATACCGATCGATTCTGCATTTTCCGCGGTTAACGTCTTGGCTGGAGCAAGGATCGGGCATTTATTCAGGTGCACAAGTTTGACCGGTACCGGCAGCAAATCACCTAACTCACTGCGTTTGGTGTAAAGACGTTCGTGTAACTCTTCGGCCGAAAGCTCAAGTATTGGCTGTGGATCTTTCGCGAGGTCGATGGTAATCACAGCGTTGTTGTTGGTTGGGTGCCAAGCCACCGGAACAATCCAACTGGTGTACTGACACTCGCGTCCAAGCATGCCTGAAACGTGCATCAATGGCGTCATGTTTACGATGTCGACCAACTCATTCAGTTTACGTTTATTACGCATAGAGAGGAAGTAATCAAACAGCTTAGGTTGTGCCGCTTTGATCTTCTTGGTCATTTCAATCGTCGCAATCACGTCTGCCATTGCATCGTGAGCGTTGCTGTGTTCAATGCCATTGGCTACGGATAGGTGCTCAAGTTTAAAACTAATGAACCCTTCATCGTTTTCCGGCCACTCAATACCTTCAGGGCGTAATGCATGACATGCACGCATCACATCAAGCATATCCCAACGAGAGTTACCGTTTTGCCAACTCCATGCATACGGATCAATAAAATTGCGGTAACAGGTATAGCGAGTCACCTCATCATCGAAGCGGATACTGTTATAGCCCAGACTGGTCGTATTCGGCTTTGCAAGTTCTGCGTGAATTTTGGCAATAAACTCAGGCTCGGGAAGGCCTTCTTGCATGGCTTTTTGTGGTGTAATTCCCGTAATTAGCGCTGCTTCTGGTGAAGGGAGATAATCAGCAGGTGGTCGACAATACATCACGAGCGGTTCGCCGATGATATTAAAGTTTTCGTCGGTACGAACGCCAGCGAACTGACTTGGACGATCTTTGGCAGGGTTGGTTCCCCAAGTCTCATAGTCAAAGAAGAAGAATGTCGGTTGTTCTGAATTGTTCATAGTTTTCACTTTTTGTTCGTTATTCTTCAAAATAGTCCTTTTTTATCAGTAGATTAGCGTTGCCTTATGTACTGTTTTTTTACTGGGCTTTTATTGTTTTGAAGTGTTTTACATTTTCATTTGCGTCCAAATGTGCGTCCGATTTTTGTGAATGCTGCGTCCAAATCTAAGGGGGTACCTTGAGTATCACAGACAACCAGTTAAAAGCTATTGCGAAGTTAAGTGAATATGACGGCCCAGCAGAACTGAATGACGGTGAGGGACTGATTGCGAAAATATCGCCAAAGCAAACATCACATTTCAATATCGTTGCAGATTTAACGGCAAAAAAAACGTATTCGTATTGGCAAGTATCCGATAATCACTCTTTAAAATGCAAGGCAAATCCATAAAAGGATGCTTGAGTTGAGAGAAGAGGGAAGATATCCCGAGATTGCACTTTCGGGGGGGAATCAATTTTAAGAACTCCGTACGTCTAAACGAAGACATTTCGATGTGGCCAATGATATCTAGACAGTTGAACCAGAACTTAGCAAAACAGCCAATCCTATCCGCAGGCCCATTCCTAAACATATAAAACCAATGTTGGAAAGGTTGATGAATATCTATGATGATCACCTATTTCCGGGGGCATCAATTCTCAAACCAATCACAATATCGGCAGTAAATCAGTATAGCAAAAATAAAGGACTGTCGATTAAGCGAGAAACGTTTACGTTCTGGTACGCATGACACTCACCACGTGAAGCGTTCTAAACGCAGGCCCTCACGACCCTGTAGCCCGCGTAAAATGCGCTCAAGAACGTTATGGGCGGCCATCATGGCAGGAAACTAAGCGGTTGCGATTGGGGCAGCGTCGCTTTATCAGGACGATGCCCCAGCACTGTGGTGCTCCACTGACCTGCAGCCATAAGCGCGTAACCAACGGGTCATGGTGTGACGAATGAAAAACAGCGGAAATGACTAATCGGTCTGATCCGAAGTATACGATAGGTTTTTTAAGTCTTTTAAATTAGTAATTACGAAATTTTTGTTCCGTATTGCGAATTAAGATCTCAATTATATTTCGTATTACGGAATCTCTCTGGGCTCAAATACAAAGTTTCCAATATTATATCTGTGAATTTGTTCAAAAATCGTGCTTATTTTGTTTCGCATTATAATAACTTTGCGTTTGTGGTCACAATTTGTACTTTCTCTAAAAATGCTATTAAAAACATACACTTATGATTAAAGTTTGTATGGTGTCAAACTTCTTGGTAAGAAATAATGACAAAAAATGGAATTGTAGCAATTATTAATTCCGTATGGCGGAATTAATAATCTTTGGAGAAAGGCAATGCCTCTAGTATCAATTGAAAAACTACAACAAGAATACGAACGCATCTTACTAGCCCGTGAAATGAAAGCTGAAATGGCAACTAAACTTGCTGCTGGCTTTGTAGAGATGGCGAATGAAGGTACTTATTCACATGGCATTAATCGCTTTCCTGTTTTCATAGATCAAGTCGATAAGGGGCAAATCAAACTTAATGCGGAACCTGAGTGTGTGAACCGCATGGGCGCACTTGAACAGTGGGACTGCAACTTTGGGCCAGGTGTTCTAAATGGTCTTATCTGTGCTGAGCGTGCAATGGAGCTAGCAAGTGACTACGGCATCGGCATGGTGGGTATGCGTAACTCAAACCACTGGATGCGAGGTGGGGCTTATGTCCTAAAAATGGCACGTGAAGGTTTTGCTGGTATTGCATCTACTAACTCAATTGCAGTTATGCCTGCGTGGGGTGGCAAGGATCACCGCATTGGCTCAAACCCGCTAATTATGGCAATTGCAGGCGAGCCACCAGTAGTTGTTGACTGCTCAATGAGCCAGTTCTCATACGGGCAACTACAAAACTATGTATTAGCAGATAAAGAGCTTCCGGTTGTTGGTGGTTTTGACAACAACGGTGAGCTAACCAAAGACCCACATGTTCTATGGGAAAACAAGCGTCTACTGCCTATGGGGTTCTGGAAAGGTTCTTCGATGGCAATCGTACTCGACATGATGCTTACAGCCATCACTGGTGGTAACTCAGTACCCGCTCTCACTGAAGATATGGGTGGTGAGTTTGGTGTATCTCAATTCCTAATCGCTATCGACCTAAGCAAGACAATGGATGAAGGCCAATACGCAAAAGAGATGAAGCGCATTCGTGATTACGTACTTGCTTCTGAGCCTGCTGAATCAGGTTCAGTAATGATTGCAGGTTCTGAAATCCAAAACTTCATTGATAAACATGAAGCAGCCGGTGGTATCGAAATTAATGACGGTATCTGGGAACAAATTACGTCTCTGTAATTTACCATAGGTGGGGAAAGCTTTATGCAAAGTGTGCTAAAGAGTATTTGGAAAAGCATAGATGTGATGATGGCAATCATTTTGACTTGCATGATCGTGCTGGTGTTCACCAACGTGGTGTTGCGCTATGGCTTTTCTTCTGGCCTTCGTCCCTCAGTAGAACTATCTCGCCTTGGTCTTGTATGGGTAGTAATGCTCGGTGCAGCAGTGGTGCTGCGCCGTGGTGAACACCTTGCTGTGTCGGAGTTTTCTGAACGATTATTCCCGAAAGCAGTACCTGTACTAAGACGTATTTGTTGGGTGGTTGTACTGATTTCTGTTGGCATGCTCTATGTAGGTTCTTACCGTCAAATGATGTCTAACTGGTCAGATATTTCTCAACTTACAGGGCTTCCTTCAGCATTATTTTATCTAGCTGGTGTTGTTTCTGGTGCATTGATGGGGGTGATTGCTTTTGTGCGCATCTTCAAGCCGGATTGGCAGTTAGATAGTCTAGAAGAGGAGAACGAATAATGACGTTGGCCATTTTCTTATCGGTATTGATTGTCTCAATCTTACTTGGTCTTCCTGTTGCGTTTGCGTTGCTATTGTCTTCAATGGCGCTCATGGTTCAGATGGATTTCTTTAGTGCAGACATTCTTGCGCAGTCTTTAATTAATGGTGTAGACAGCTTTACATTGCTTGCGATTCCATTCTTCCTAATCGCGGGTGAAGTAATGGCGTCGGGCGGTTTATCTCAACGTATTGTTCGACTAGCAACAACTTACGTTGGTCACCGTCAGGGTGGATTAGGCTATGTGGCTATCATGACTTCGGTACTGCTTGCCGGTCTATCAGGCTCTGCAGTGGCGGACGCAGCAGCACTGGTTAGTATTCTTTACCCTATGATGAAAGCGGCAAAATACCCGGAAGCTCCTTCAATGGGTCTACTAGCGTCAGGCGGTATCATTGCACCCGTTATTCCACCATCAATCCCACTGATTTTAGTTGGTGTTGCTGGCGGTATTTCAATTAAAAACCTATTCCTTGGCGGTATCGTACCCGGCGTGTTGATGGGGGTAACGTTGATGTTTGTTTGGCGTATGACGGTTCGAAAAGAGAATCTAGATACATCGCCAAAAGCGACCAAAACAGAGAAACGTGCAGCACTGAAAGATGGTGTTTGGGCACTATTGCTACCGATTATCATCATTGTTGGTATTCGATTCGGTATCTTTACACCAACAGAAGCAGCAGTTGTTGCAGCGGTATACGCAATCTTTATTTCGACGTTTGTTTACCGCGAGCTAACCATTAAGAAATTCTATGAAATAGTAATCAACGCTGGCAGATCGACCGCAATGGTTATGTTCTTGGTTGGTTGTGCAATGGTAGCAGCTTGGCTAATTACCGTCGCCCAGCTTCCTCAACAACTTGCAGAAATGTTAGGCCCACTGGTTGATAGCCCACGTCTACTTATGGCAGTGATCATGCTACTGGTATTGTGTGTTGGCATGGTAATGGATTTAAGCCCAACAATCCTAATTCTTGTTCCTTTATTGATGCCTGTTATCAAAATGGCCGGCATCGACCCTACGTATTTTGGCCTGCTGTTTGTAATTAACTGTTCAATTGGCCTAATTACGCCTCCTGTAGGCACGGTACTCAATGTGGTGTGTGGTGTCGCTAAAGTTCCAATGTCAACGGCGGTGAAAGGAGTACTTCCATTCATTGGCGCCTACATAGCTCTGCTCACGTTGTTTATCATCTTTCCGAGCATCATCACTATACCAATGTCATTTGTCATTGGTTAACCCTCGATGGAGAAAATAAAAATGAAAACCCTACTAAAACTCACTGTAATAGCATCAACAATCGCAATGGGCTCAAACGCTTTTGCTGCAACGACTTTGAAACTGGCTCATGCGGCACCAGAATCAGACCTTCAACAGGATCTGTCTCTGTTCTTTAAAAAAGAAGTTGAAGCTCGTACAAACGGCGATATTAAGATCAATATCTATCCTCAAGGCCAGCTTGGCAATGATAAGCAAATGATCGATGGCAGTCGTGCAGGTATCGTTGACTTTGCGATGGTTGGTCTAAATAACTACAACGGTATGATGCCTGAGTCTGCAGCCTTCACATTACCGTTCATGTTCCCTAATCGTGAAACGGCTTATAAGGTACTTGATGGCGAACCAGGTAAAGAGGTTTTGAAAAACTTTGAGAAGTTTGGCTTAAAAGGGCTTGGTTACCCAGAAAATGGCTACCGTAACATGACGAACAACGAAAAACCAATTCGTGTTCCGGCTGATGTGAAAGGTTTACAAATGCGCGTGAATGGCTCGAAAGCACTAAACGATATGTTTAATGAACTTGGTGCTAACCCTCAACAGCTTCCAGTTGCTGAACTATACACTGCTCTAGAGACAGGGGTTGTTGACTCTCAAGATCACCCAATTTCAGTTACGTTGTCATTTAAGTTTGATGAAGTACAGAAGTATCTGAGCCTTACCCAGCATGCATATTCTCCACTAGTTCTAACGATGAACTTACGTAAGTTCAATAATCTAAGCGCTGAAGAGCAAAAAGTTATTGAAGAAGTAGCAACTGAAGCAGTAGCAATGCAACGTAAGCTAAGCATCGAAAAAGAAGATGAGATGATCGCTAAACTAGAAGCGAACGGTATGAAAGTTAACCGTGACGTAGATGGTGCCGCATTCCAAAAGGCTATCCAACCAGTATGGAGTGCATATATTGAGAAGAATGGTGACACTATGATCAACAAGATCAAAGTTGCAGCTAAATAGTTCCGGACTAGGTCACCCTGTATCTTCTACGGGGTAGCCTAATTTCTACCCGACTTCATGAATTAAATTATCAAAATATCGGCAGGCATTTATGTACCAAGAACTCAAAGAGCGAGTGCTAAAAGCAAACTTGCAACTACCTAAGTATGGCCTAGTTACGTTTACCTGGGGTAATGTTTCTGAAATTGACCGAGAACGCGGTGTAATCGCTATAAAGCCTTCTGGTGTTGAATATGATGTTATGACAACAGACGACATTGTAGTTATTGATCTCGAGGGTAATCATGTTGAAGGCCACTTAAATCCATCAAGCGATACTGCGACACATATCGAACTCTATAAGGCATTCCCAAGTATTGGTGGCATCGTACATACGCACTCTCGCAACGCGACCATTTGGGCCCAAGCAGGTAAAGATATCCCGGCCTTAGGTACTACTCATGCTGATTATTTTTATGGGGACGTACCATGTACCCGGCAGTTAACAATTGAAGAGATTAGTAACGATTACGAAAAAAATACTGGTCTTGTAATTATAGAAGAGTTTAGTAAACGCGATATCGATCCTACTGCCATGCCTGGTGCAATTATTTGTGGTCATGCCCCTTTTACTTGGGGTAAAGACGGAACAGATGCAGTACACAATGCAGTCGTAATGGAAGAAATTGCTGCAATGGCAACCGCGACTCGTGCCATTAACCCTGAAATTGCTATTCAACGAGAGCTACTGGATAAGCACTATAGTCGTAAGCACGGTGCTAATTCTTACTATGGTCAGAAATAAAGGCAGCAACTATGCATAAATTATTGGCGTTAGATCTTGATGGAACAGTATTGAACTCAGCACATTCCATCGGCCCAACTTTGGTGGAAGTCATTGAGGAAATTTCGCGGCAGACACACGTCGTGATTGTCACGGGTCGTCATCATATTGCGGCAAAACCTTACTACGACATGCTGGGGCTGACAACGCCAATAATCTGCTGTAACGGCACTTATGTTTTTGATTACGCAACAGACTCTGTTGTAAATGAAAATTCAATCTCAAAACAGAATGCCGCTGAGTTTATTTCTATCTCTGAAGCGCATGGTATGAAAATGGTGATGTATGCTCGTGATGCAATGCTCTATTCAGTAAAGCGTCCAATTGCCTATATGGATTCGCTGCTAGAATGGTCCCAAACATTCCCTGTAGAGAAGCGCCCAAATATTCAGAAAGTGGAGGACTTCCACCATGAGGTGCAACAAACAGAATTTGTTTGGAAGTTTGTTGTTGAGGGAAGAGACATTGATAGTTTTGCCAATCTTCCATTTGTAAAACAAAACTTTAATGGTGAACGATCTTGGGTTGATCGTGTTGACTTCTCAGCCGCTGGTAATACAAAAGGCAATGCACTTAGTGATTATATTCAACCTCTAGGCATCTCATTAGGGGAGTGTATTGCAGTGGGAGATAACCATAATGATATTTCGATGCTTAGCGCAGCTGGCCTTGGTATTGCGATGCAAAACGCCGATGAAACGGTGAAAGCGAATGCCAATCTTGTAACAGAAAAATCAAATGATGATGAAACGAGCCTAGCTAACTTACTGCGTGAGTTGCTGCTGTAGAAGTTCGTGAAAAGAGAATTTATATGTTAGTTGGAAATACTCAGCCAACACTGATGACTAAGTCATACCCGGTTGTTGTGCAAAATGTCCTTGAATACCTCAATAGCTTAGATACTCAATCTTTGGGGCTGGGTCGTCATGAGTTGCCGAGCTTTGAGTCGAATCGAGCGTGGTTTGTGGTTCTAGAATACGAAAAAGAGCCTTTAGAAAACTTTCAGCCAGAAGTACATAAGTACCACTCAGATCTACAGATTGTTCTGCGTGGCTCAGAAACGATGGCTTGGTCCTTCGACACTGGCGAGCACATTGATGCGGAGCCATACCTAGAACACCGTGACTTACAGTTTTACAAGGCTGAAGGTGTTGAGCTTAACTTTATTAAAGCGACACCGAACCAGTTCTACCTATTCACTCCGAATATCGTCCACGTCACCAACATCGAAGATGGCAACAGTGAGCCAGTGCGAAAGTTAGTGGTGAAGATTCACAACGATTTACTGGAAGCGAAATAATGAATTACTACATTGGTATTGATTCAGGCGGTACGTTTATGAAGGCCGCACTGTTCAACGCAAAGGGTGAGCAACAAGGTTTAGCGCGTGTTTCAGCAAGCGTCATTAATGACAAACAAGGTTGGGTTGAGCGAGACTTAGACGCACTTTGGTCAAATGCGGTGACGGTGATTAAACAGCTCATTGGCACAACACAGGTTGACCCAACAGCAATCAAAGGGCTTAGCATTTCAGCTCAAGGTAAGGGAGTTTATCTACTTGATAAGCAAGGGAAGAACCTAGGCTATGGCATTATGTCTTCGGACTCGCGTGCATTGCCAATAGTTAAACAGTGGCTAGCGGAAGGTAAGGCACAAGAGATCTATCCAACCACTCTGCAAACGCTTTGGACCGGGCACCCTGTCTCTATTATCCGTTGGATTAAAGAGAACGACTTCGAGCGCTATAACCAAATTGGTGCGGTACTGATGTCTCATGACTACCTACGTTATCGCCTAACGGGTGAGGTTGCGGCAGAGTTAACCAATATTTCGGAGAGTAACTTCTTCAATTCAATTACTGGGCAATATGACAAATCTTTGCTTGAGACTTTTGGCATTGAAGAGATCTGGAACGCATTGCCTCCTGTTGTGACACCACAGCAGCAAGCTGGCAAAGTCACAGCACAAGTTGCAGCAGAAACAGGGTTAAGTGAGGGCACACCAGTGTTTGGTGGTCTGTTTGATGTTGTTTCAACTGCAGTCTGCTCTGGAATCAATTCCTCAGAGGAGACACTGAACTATGTAATGGGCACTTGGGCGGTAACCTCTGGTATCTCCAAGCAGGTAACAGAGGCATCACATAACTTTGTCTATGGCCACTACGCGGTTGATGGTGAGTATATCATTCATGAAGCTAGTCCCACTTCAGCAGGAAACTATGAGTGGTTTGCTGACTATCTAGGTGAAGACGGTGAACTAAACCATGCTGAAAACCAAGCCTTAGTCGAAGCCCTAGAGCCAGCAAGCAGTAGTATCTACTTTATACCATTCCTATATGGCTCAAATGCAGGTCTTGGTCTTAAGTCCGGCTTCTATGGTTTGCAGTCTCACCACACCAAGGGCCATACGATTCAAGCGATCTGGGAAGGTATTCTATTCTGCCATAACGTTCATTTGGAGCGTATGCGTCAGCGTTTCCCTAAGGCGGATGTACTTAAAGTTACTGGTGGTCCATCATCAAGCCCAGTATGGATGCAGATGCTTGCGGACCTAACTGGATTGACTGTTGAAGTTTCAAGTCTTGATGAAACCGGCTCTTTGGGAGCGGCAATGGTGGCTATGGTTGGTGCAGGTGAGTTTACTTCACTAAAAGAGTGTAGCAACACACTAGCGACTGGCAGTAAGCGAATTTATCCAAACAGAGACAACTACCAACGCTATCAGAAAAAATTCAAAAATTATCAGCGACTGGTAGAGCTATTCAAACAATTTGAGGAAGAGAGTGATGTCTAGACCATTACTACAAATGGCACTTGATGCAACCGATATTCAAACTGCACTCGTATCAGTTGAAAAGGTAGCAGACAAATTAGATGTGATTGAAGTCGGTACAATTTTGGCGTTTGCCCATGGGGTAGACAGTGTGCGGGTTGTGCGTGAGAAGTACCCGAATCATACCATTGTATGCGATATGAAAATTACCGATGCCAGTGCTATCTTGACTCGCCTTGCAATGGAGGCTGGGGCGAACTGGGTAACAGTGAGTGCAGCAGCACATATTGAGACTATCCGCTCGGCGAAAAAAGTGACCGATGAGTTTGGTGGTGAAGTTCAAATCGAGCTTTATGGTCACTGGACATTAGAAGATGCGAAGGCGTGGATTGATATGGGCATTAC
This sequence comes from Vibrio sp. PNB23_22_6, assembly GCF_052877535.1. Classification (NCBI taxonomy): domain Bacteria; kingdom Pseudomonadati; phylum Pseudomonadota; class Gammaproteobacteria; order Vibrionales; family Vibrionaceae; genus Vibrio; species Vibrio sp. PNB23_22_6. Next base: position 39,322 of record NZ_JBNFXP010000004.1, read on the forward strand.
TCAAGCAATTTACCACCGTTCACGTGATGCTGAGCTTGCTGGTGTAAGTTGGACCAAGGAAGATTTAGCCAAAATGAAAAATTTATCTGAACTGGGAATTGAACTATCTATAACAGGTGGTATTGTTCCAGAAGATCTGCATTTATTTAAGAACCTTACTGCAAAATCTTTCATAGCTGGCCGAGCATTGGCTGGTGAAAATGGATGTGAGATCGCGGATAACTTCCACAGAGAAATAGGAAAACACTGGTAGTACTTATATGAGTGAACAAATTAAATCGCTGTCTAAAGCCTTAACTGTATTGGAATTCCTCGGGGATTACCCTAATGGTGTTTCGCTGCAAAAAATTTCTGAGGGGACTGGATTTAATAAGTCATCAATTCATCGCATCTTATCAACGTTTGAAGCTTCTGGTTACGTGGCTCAAATGCTATCAGGTAAGGAGTACCGATTGACGATGAAACTCGTTCACCTCGGTCACACAGCATTAAACTCTGATGTGACAGGAGCGGTTAAACCTCACCTTGAAGGTCTGTTACTTGATGTAAAACAGACGGTGAACTTCCTCTCTTTTGATGCTGACAACATTATCTTTAAGGATAAATTTGAGCCAGCAGATGCATCATTTAGAACCCGAACTTATGTTGGTTTGCATTCACCAATGTATTGCTCGGCAGCGGGTAAGTGCTACTTGGCGTTTAGTCCAGAGACAGTACGTGAGGCGTACTGGCAACGTAACGCAAGCACGATGAAGCCATTAACCGAAAATACCATCTTGGATAAAGGAGACTTTTTCAAGGTTCTTGAGCAGATTAAAGAGCAAGGTTATGCCCTTGATGATGAAGAGAATGAAGCGGGTATTTCATGCGTGGCTGTGCCTATTTTCGATAAAAATAAATTTCCGGTATATGCAGTAAGTGTTTCTTCGCTAACACCAAAAATGAAAGCACTAGGCTACGAAGAGTTAGCAAGGAAAATTAAAAAAGTTACTGAAAGTATCGAACAACAACTCTTTTAAGGAATAAAGATGTTTGATTCAAAAAACAAATTCAGATTAGGTATTTACGAGAAGGCAATGCCAACTTCTCTGACGTGGGAAGAACGTTTCATTTATGCGAAAGAACTAGGCTTTGACTTTGTTGAAATTTCAGTCGATGAAACTGAAGAACGTCGAGCGCGATTGGATTGGTCTGACGCAGAGATTTATGAATTGCGCAGACTTTGTGAAAAGTACGAGATGCCTTTTCAATCGATGTGTTTGAGTGCCCACCGTAAGTTCCCTTTTGGTTCAATGGATGAAGCCGTGCGCAAGGAATCTTTTGTCATCATGGATAAGGCCATCGCTCTTGCTTATAAGCTAGGTATTCGCTGTATTCAAATGGCAGGCTACGACGTTTACTATGAATCACAATCAGCTGAGACTCATACTCGCTTTATTGAAGGCATGAAAGAAGCTACGAAGATGGCAGAGCGTGCAGGTATTATGTTAGGTGTTGAGATAATGGATACGCCTTACCTTAACTCATTGAGTAAGTTTGAAGTACTTAAGCGTGAGATTCCATCACCATACTTTATGGCTTACCCAGATGTAGGCAACATCTCAGGGTGGAATTACGATGTATGTACCGAGTTAAAACTGAGTCGTGATCATCTAGTTCAAGTCCACTTGAAGGACACTCTGCGAGTGTCGGAAACGTGTCAAGGGCAGTTCCGTGATCTGGTTATTGGTGAAGGTCAGGTAGATTTCGCAGCCATTTTTAAGACATTAGCAGAGATAGACTACAGTTCTCCGCTGGTGATTGAGATGTGGGCGCAGAATGACAATTGGCTAGAAGATATCAAACAGGCAAAATCAACCCTTAAACGTATTGCTAATAAATCTGGTTTAGATCTTTAACGCTAAGACAAACACCATTACTTGTTGAGAGGAAGAGCAGGAGGTAACTTCTGCTTTTTATTTTCTCATTTATTTTTCGCTAGGTAGAGAAATATCTTTAAAGATGTGTTCTATAAATGACACACCTCTGCTGTTTTCGTTGATATTCTTTATTAGGGGCATAATCATTGTTTGTAGTCACTCTTTGATACCACGATACAAAGAAGTCTTTGAACTTGATTATAAAATGGTGATGTTCTTCCCAATGGCCTACTTGGTATATTACTTATGTCTCTTTACTCTCAACGCAGATAAGAGAACGGGTCGTCAATCTATAATCTATTGCAATGGCATCTTTTTAGGAAGGTAGTATGTATAAGAGGCTCAATTGACACCGCACTACACACTTTCTATCGGGCTTAAATTCTAAAAGATTAGAACCAAGCTGATGAAACTAGTATTACGATTGCAGTCATGGCAAGAGTTAGTTTAGCGAAAAATTGCATCTCGCCTAGAAGAGAAGGTTTTACTAGAGTCTCGTTGTTTTTTTCCGTCATTACTTTAGAGTTCATGTATTTTCTTATCTTAGTGTGTGATATGTGGCTAATTTGCACCTAAGTGTGATGGCTGTCAACAAGATGTGTGGTTTTATTACGAAAATTCAGTGTGGTTTTTCTGTGTGACCAAACGTCAGATTCGGCACCTAGTGATATTGGCGGCATCTTAACCAAGACGAACAAGAGTGGAAGAAAGTATAGAGGGAGCGATAAGGCACTCTTTCATTATTCTTCTCTAGTTTTAATTGCAGGGTAGAAGTCGATAATTTCGCCATGTTTGACGAGATAGCAATCCATCCCTGCTCTGTTAGCTGCCTGTCGACCAATGGTCGTATCTTCGAATACGACACACTTTTCGGTATCAGTATTGAGCTTTTCCGCAACTCTCAAGAAGGTATCTGGATTAGGTTTATGATTCTCTACGTCATCAGAAGTAACCAAAGCTTCAATGCGGCTCTGAATATCGGTGGCGTCTAGGATCTCTTTGGCATGTCGGTATTGAGCACCAGTTCCAATGCCTATCTTTTTAGAACGTTGATACTCTTTTAGAAGGTTGTATATTTGAGGAATAATATTTCCCTTGTTCTCAATCACCTCAAAATTTGCAATTTTGTCTTTTGTAACAGCGATGGGATCGATTGTCAGCGCATAACGTTTGATAATCTCAAGTGCAACTTTGCGAGAGGGCATGCCACCCAGATCATCAAGCCACTCCTTGTCGTAGGGAATATTGAATTTATTGCAGGTTTGTTCCCAAGCAGCAGCGTGAGCGACCATAGAGTTTATCAAGGTTCCGTCTAAATCAAAGATAATTGCTTGGTATTTATCTAAATTTGGCTCTAGCATTCTTAACTATTTATTTGTTCACATTTAACGAAAATTGTACAGCTAACAAGGTGATTCGTACCAGAAGTTTTGGTTGTGTCGCAAATATTGATTGAGACATGACGGAGCGATGTTTTAGATACAATGACTCTGCGAGTGCATAGAATTACTCCCAGACCGAGTCGCCTAGTAACTTGTCATGCTACACGGGCATGCAGGAAGGCGAAGTGCCTAACGTCAGTCGTAATGATGCAATAAATCGAGCATGTCACGTCTATGCAGATAGACCACAGGATCTTTCTGGTAGCTGAATACTTGATAAATCATCGCGTTGGCAACGTCTTTCGCGTTAATTGGAACGAAATCAGCCAACTTTCCTATCATAAGTGGGCGAATGACCTTGAAAACACTTTGAAGCAGCCTTTCATCTTTACGTGGCGTTGTCCGTTCTCCAACGAGAGGTCCAGGTCGAACAAAGACCACCTCTTCAAATCCTATCTTCTCAATGGTCTTTTCCATCTGCCCTTTGCAAGCGAGGTAATGGGATAAGGAGGTGGCATTTGCACCTAAGCTAGAGACAACGGCTAAGCGTTTCACCCCAATCATTTTCATTTGTTGCGCGACCTTACACACTAGCTCGACATCAACTTTACGTAAGTTTTCTTTGCTGCCCGCTTGTTTAAGCGTGGTACCCAAACAAATGAAACCAATTTTTGGCGTCGGTTGTTGTTCATCCCAGTGGTGGATAGAAAGGTCTGCATCGATGATAGGAATGATTTTATTTTCAGGATCAGATACCTCATCCAAAGTTCGACGAGAAAGGCAATACAAGGTTTCAATGCCAGACTGTGACACTAGGTTGGTAACGATTTCTTTACCTACTAACCCTGTCGCTCCGGCGATAATCACACAGGCGTTTGTATCGTTACTCATGGTATTCTTCCTTATTGAGAACAGCTGCATACGCTAGTGTAGCGTATTTCATCCCCCTCGGCATTTAAGTCGTGTTTAACTCATCAAAGTGACCCGCAGAGTGTGCGGGTCGTTTGATTAGGAAAATGACAAGGGAATGGCTCGCCGGCGATGGCGTGGGGGATTAGACTTACTTTTTTTCGCGGGACGGCGACTTTGATTGGCAAACATGGTTCCTCACTTTTTAGTATTAGATACGCTGAACCAAGCATCTCGAGGTTACTTGGGTATACATAGCAGACAACGCTTTGGACTTGGTCTAAAGGAGTAAACTAATTTGGTAAATTCATGTGCTTATCAAAATGAAACTTAAAATGACAAAAACGCCTTTTAACACAGAAAATCAGATGAAATTGGGTAGAAGAGGGGTACACTTGTCCTATCTACAAATTAAGAGATTTTAAATCTCAAAAGATTTTCTAAGACCAAGGACGTCGCATGAACGTTAATTTTAGCACATTATCGCCAAGGTAGTTTTATCGCTTGGTTGGAACACGCTTTCTCTGTCGCTCGCCCAAAATAAATAGAAAGGAACCATCATCATGGAACGCTCTTTTGTCCCCGAAATTCAAGCGCGCATTGATAACAAAACCAAACCTTTAGGAGCACTTGGCCAACTTGAGAAGATCGCATTAGAACTTGCGCTCATTCAAAGTCAAGGTAAGTCACAAGCGGTTGACAATATAGAAATCTGTAATCCAATTATGCTGATCTTTGCCGGTGACCATGGTATTGCTGAAGAGGGCATAAGCATTGCTCCAAGCGCGGTCACACAACAAATGGTTGCTAATTTTTTAGCGGGCGGCGCAGCGATTAACTGCTTTTGCGATATTAACCAAATCGATTTTAAAGTGATCGACTGTGGCATGCTATCGCCAATCGATACGTTGGTTCCTGATTTTAAACATCATCCTAATTTGATTGAAAAGCGATTAGGTAACGGTACCGCAAACTTTTCTAAGCAAACCGCAATGTCTCTAGAGCAAGTTGGCTTGGGCTTAGAATTTGGTGCAAAAGTGGCTGAACAAAGCATTCAAAACGGTTCAAACTTACTCATGTTCGGTGAGATGGGAATTGGTAATACAAGCTCCGCTTCTGCACTGTTAACAGCACTCAGTCCTTTGGAAGTCGAGCATTGTGTCGGTTATGGTACCGGCATCGCTCAAGAGCAATTGAACCGTAAAATCAAGTTGGTTGCGCAAGCTGTGAGTCGTTGCCACGAGCTAGATGCCAAAGGCGTATTAGCGCAAGTGGGGGGATTTGAAATCGTGCAGATGGTGGGAGCATTTCTTGAAGCCAAGCGCCTTAAAACGCCAGTACTAGTCGATGGATTTATTGTCTCTGTTGCTGCTTATGTCGCGACCTTATTGGATGCAGAAACGCGTGACTACATGTTGTTTGCTCACCACTCTGAAGAAAATGGTCACAAATTTGTTTTGGAGTGCCTAAAAGCAGAGCCACTGTTAGATCTGGGTTTGCGGTTAGGTGAGGGTACAGGCGCTGCGCTGGCATTACCTCTCGTCAAAGCAGCCGCTCAGTTTTACAACAAAATGGCGAGCTTTGAGAGTGCAGGAGTAACGGTTTAGTGTCTTGTTCTGAAAATATGACGTCATCAGAAACTCGTTCGCTGCGGTATCAAGGCGAGCTTTTTCTGTTAGCGGTTAGCTTTTTTAGCCGTTTGCCGGTTCCTGCCCATTTACCTTACAGTGACGAACGTATGAATCAAGCGGGTCGATACTTCGCACTCGTTGGTGTGGTACTTGGCTTGCTATGCGCGGTGGTATTTTCACTGACTGCGCTTCTCTTTCCTCCTTCTGTCGCGATAGTGTTAACCATGGCTTTTAGCCTGCTGTTAACGGGGGCGTTCCACGAAGACGGACTGACCGATACGGCCGATGGTATTGGCGGTGGAATGACCATAGAGCGTCGTTTATCAATTATGAAAGACAGTCGCATTGGCACTTATGGTGCGGTGACGCTGGTGATGGCGCTGTTAGCAAAATTTGTATTCTGGAGCGAGCTAGTCAGAGTACCTCAGTTTTGGTTGATCATTGTCGTGGCTTATACCGTGAGTCGGGCATTGGCTGCCACGCTGATTTATGACATGCCTTATGTCAGTGATGCTGACACCTCGAAAAGTAAACCGCTAGCGAATAAGCAATCAAGCTTAGAAGTGACGATCTTGCTATTCACTAGTGGTGTTGTCGCGCTTTTACTTGGCGTGAGTCAGGCGGTGATCATCGCGCTGGTTCTAGCACTGTTTCGCATTGGCTTTAAGCGTTGGTTAACACAACGCATTGGTGGTTTTACGGGGGATTGTCTTGGGGCGGCTCAACAATTGTCCGAGCTACTTGTTTATCTCACTCTTATTGCGTTTTACCACATATCATGAAGCAACTCATCCTAGGCGGAGCTCGCTCCGGAAAATCCAGTTTGGCAGAAAGCAGAGCGCTGCACTGGGCGAAAGAAAACCAATCGATGCTGCATTATGTCGCGACGGCACTACCATTTGATGAAGAGATGCAGCAACGTATCACACACCATCAGAAGCAGCGAGGGGAAGGTTGGCAAGAGCATGAGTGCCCACTACATCTGCCAGAGCTTATTAGTAGCTTCGGCCTAAAAGATGTTGTGCTGGTGGATTGCTTAACGCTTTGGATTAACAACTGGATATTTGAATTGGGTGACGGTTGCTGTAATGAGCAGCTAGAAGCACAGATTGAAAAACTCGTAAAAGCAGTGTCTAGCTCAAATGCGACACTGATTTTTGTGTCTAACGAAGTGGGATTGGGCATCGTCCCACTTGGTGCAGTAAGTCGCTACTTTGTCGATAATGCAGGGAGAATGCATCAGCAGTTGGCTCAGGTGTGCGATCAAGTGACCTTTGTGGCCGCAGGCTTGCCTCTTGAACTGAAATCATAGAATATCAATACATGAAGACGCTTAATCTCTATTTAGTCCGGCATGGAAAGGTTGTCGCACCTCCTGGTTTACATGGCCAGACGGATCTCAAAGTGGATCACGTTGAGCAACTAAAAATAGCTCAAGCTTGGGAAAGGAGAGGGGAATCGGTAGCGGGTATCATCTCGTCGCCGCTGTCACGTTGTCACGACTTGGCGCAGATCATTGCAGAGCAGCAACTGTTACCGATAAATGTAGAAAACGATCTACAAGAGCTCAATTTCGGTGACTTTGATGGCGTGCCATTCGATACGATATCTGATCATTGGGCTAAGCTGAATGCTTTTTGGAACGCACCCGCGCAGCACCCCCTGCCAAATGCTGAAACTCTAGAAGCGTTTTACCAGCGCGTTAGTTGTGTTTGGTCTCAAATAATCAACGATATCAATGACAACTTGCTAATTGTCACGCATGGTGGCGTAATAAGAATGATTCTTGCCCACGTGTTGGGTGTAGATTGGCGCAATCCACGATGGTATTCGACATTAGCGATAGGAAATGCGTCAGTAACACATATAACGATTACCATCGATGATCAAATTTACGCCTCAGTTCGCTCTATAGGCGTACCATTTGTTGAAAATGAGTCACGGAAGTAGCCACGATCTCGAGCTCTACTGAGTTTAAGAGCGCGAAGAAGTGGCTCGATTACATCAAAAGGAACTACAAATGACCACTCCTAGTTGGGACTTATCCATCGTTTATAACGACCTTGCGGATCCACGAATTCAAGATGATATTGCACTGGTAGAGCAGTGTATCGACTTGCTTAACAAACAGTCGACAGATTGTCAGTCTGTAGACGTGATGCAAAATGCCATTTTAACCAGTGAAGCGGCAAGCCGTTTGGCAGGTACAATTGCTAATTTTGCCAACTGTTATTCCTCGGTGGATGCGACGAATGCTGAAGCAAAAGCGTTGCTTGGTCGAATGACGCGTCTGTTCTCGGAGCTATCCCAAGCATTCAGTGCGTTTGACTTAACATTGACGCACGCCGATGAAGAATTTATCGCTCGTGTACTTGATCACGAAAATCCAGACATCAGTGGACAAGCATTCTCAATTCTCAATTCGAGAAAGTTAGCCGATAGCCGTCTAAGTACAGAAGAAGAGAAGCTACTTGCGGCGATGAGCGTGGATGGTAAATCAGCGTGGGGCAAACTGTATGACAACCTAACTGGTTCACTAAAAGTGAAGTTAGAATATGCAGATGGAAACAGTGAAGAGCTTGGTTTTTCACAGGCTGCGAGCATCCTTTATGGCTCTGAGTTTGAACGACAAGAAGCAGCATGGAAAGGCGTGCAAAGTGCAATGGCTACTCACCGAGAGTCTTTTTCTGCGATTCTTAATGCCTTATCTGGTTGGCGTTTGACCGAAAACAAAAAGCGTTCGACGAAGCACGATGTTCACTTCCTTGACCCAAGCCTGCACGGTAGCCGAATCAAAGCTGAAACGCTTGATGCGATGATGAAAGTAGCAAAAGACAGCCGGGGTGTTGGTCAGAAAGCGGGTCTGTTAATGGCGAAAGTGCACGGCTTGGATGAAATGAAACCATGGAATCACCTAGCGGCAATGCCAGCGTTAAGCGGTGAGGCAAAGGTTTATGGCTTCGATGAAGCGATAGACGTTATCTGTGAGGCATTTGAAACGGTTAATCCAGAGATGTCAGAGTTTGTGCGTATGATGGTTAAAAATGGCTGGATTGATGCAGCACCTAATGCTAACAAACGCCTTGGCGCATACTGTACTAAGCTGCCAGCGACTCGTACGCCATTGGTATTCATGACATGGAGTGGTAGCCGCTCTGATTTAATGACGCTTGCGCACGAACTGGGGCACGCATTTCACAACTGGGTTATTCGTGACCTACCGCTGTGTCAAACATACTACCCAATGACCTTGGCCGAGACGGCATCTATCTTTGCGGAAAACATCGTTCGTGATCATCTGATTTCAAAAGCAGAAAGTGTGGATGACAAACTCGAAATGCTTTGGGAGGAGTTGTCTTCCGCGTTGGCATTGATGATAAATATTCCCGTTCGTTACGAGTTCGAGAAAGCCTTCTATGAGCGTCGCCAAAACGGTGAACTCACGGCAGATGACTTCTGTGAACTAATGTCTGAGACGTGGAAAGAGTGGTATGGCGATGTAATGAGTGAAGCGGATCCTTACTTCTGGGCGAGCAAGTTACACTTCTCGATTTCAGGTGTGAGTTTCTACAACTATCCGTACCTATTTGGCTTCTTATTTAGTAAAGGTATTTACGCGCAGCGCGAATCGAAAGGGGAAAGTTTCTACGGTGATTACGTCGCATTATTGCGTGATACAGGCAACATGATGGCGGAAGATGTGGTAACAAAACACTTATCGATGGACCTTACTCAACCTGAGTTCTGGCAGCAAAGTGTTGAGCTTGTGCGTGATAAAGTCGATGAATTTGAACGCTTACTTGCCCAGCGCAGTGAATAAACGCCAAAAGTTGATCAAATCATAATGATCATATTAAGGGCTGTGGTAAAATTCATAGCCCTAACACCTTGTAATTGTTTGGAAAATGAACGCCTCAATGCTTGATTCGAGAGCATGGCGCGAAAAGGTATGGGATTTTTGAGAAAATTGCTGGCTTCTGCTCATAAGTGGGATCGCAACGACAAAAATTCTTTGTACAATTTATTAACATACCCGCCGTGCTATTAAGGAGTAACGTATGACGAAGTCTCTCTTTCGCCAATCGTTTTTAACCGACACGTTAGCTGTAGATACTGATGTTGCGCCAGCGGAGCTGCTGCTGCCTAACGGTGTAACACTGAAACTTTATCAGCGTGGTGTGCTAGAAGTGATTCCTGATGAATATACGCAGGAAACCAAGAACATCATCATCTCATGTGGTGTGCATGGGGATGAAACGGCACCGATGGAGCTGGTGGATACTATGATCAAAGACATCGAATCAGGCTTCCAAAAAGTCGAGGCTCGCTGTCTGTTTATTATTGCTCATCCAGATGCAACATTGGCGCATACGAGATTCCTTGAAGAAAACCTCAACCGTCTGTTTGATGAAAAAAAACACAACCCAAGCAAAGAGTTGACGATCGCAGATACGCTTAAGTTGTTGGTGAGAGACTTCTACCAAGATACTGCGACCGAAACACGTTGGCATCTCGATTTGCACTGTGCAATTCGTGATTCTAAGCATTACACCTTCGCTGTTAGCCCAAAAACGCGTCACCCAGTGCGTAGCAAAGCCTTAATCGACTTTCTAGACAGCGCACACATCGAAGCGGTACTGTTGTCTAACTCCCCAACGAGTACGTTCAGTTGGTTTAGTGCTGAGAACTATGGTGCCCAAGCGTTAACCATGGAGCTGGGACGTGTGGCTCGCATTGGTGAAAATGACCTGGATAGGCTAACCGCATTCGACTTGTCTTTGCGCAATCTACTTGCCGAAGCGCAAGCTGAACACTTATCGAAACCTTGCATCAAGTACCGTGTCAGCCGCTCTATTGTTCGCTTGCACGAAGACTTCGATTTCATGTTTGATGACAACGTCGAGAACTTTACGTCGTTTGTGCACGGTGAAGTATTTGGCCATGATGGTGATAAGCCGCTGATGGCGAAGAATGATAATGAAGCGATTGTATTTCCGAATCGCCGTGTCGCGATCGGTCAACGCGCTGCATTAATGGTATGTGAAGTGAAGACTCGCTTTGAAGATGGCGAATTAGTCTACGATTGATGCCAAATAACCCTAGGTATTGGCAATTAAGACGACTAAGTCGTTTGCAATTTACCGAGGCTTAACTGTAAGGTTAAGCCTTGTTTGTATTTATCGGCTACTATGGATTTTCAACAACTTATCCTAAACAAGGAGCGCCGCTGGCAGCGTAATCTTTTAATCATGTCAGTGATTCTCGTTCTGCTCTCTGCCATTCACCTGATGGTAGGAGAGGTTTTTCTTTCTCCTTTTCAATCTCTCTCAACATTTGAACAAAAACTCTTGTTGGATTTGCGTTTGCCGCGTCTTGTCTCTGCTGCCATTATTGGCGCAGCACTGGCCGTCTCTGGTGCAACGCTGCAAGTACTGCTTGGTAACGTATTAGCCGAACCGGGCGTGCTTGGGATCTCTGGTGGTGCGAGTTTGGCGATGGTGTTCGCCATGTTTGCCTTGCCCGTTTTACCTTCACCAATGATCTTTATGTTGGCAGCCATTGCCGGCTCAATGCTGTTTACGGTCATATTAGTTGGCATTGCGAGGGCGATGCATTTGACGACCGCGCGTCTACTCCTTGTTGGTGTGGCATTAGGTATTTTATCTAGCGCTATCGTAACTTGGGCATTCTACTTCAGCGATGATTTGAGTTTACGCCAGTTAATGTACTGGTTGATGGGCAGTATTGGTGGTGCGAGTTGGTATCAGCACTCCGTGACATTAGTGCTGCTACCAGTATTGATTTGGTTGTGCAGCAAAGGCAAACCGTTAGATAAGCTGATGCTTGGTGAGATTCACGCGACCCAGTTAGGTATCGATGTACACCAAATGCGTTGGAAATTGATCTTTGCTATTTCAATTTTGGTTGGAGGTTCTGTCGCACTGGGCGGCATCATCAGCTTTGTCGGTTTGGTTGTTCCCCATTTACTACGTTTAGCGTTTGGTACTGAAAATCGTTATCTCTTGCCATTGTCGGCGATTTCTGGTGCGGCGCTATTAGTGTTGGCGGATATCGGTGCGAGATTGCTATTAGATTCTGCCGAGCTGCCACTTGGGGTGATGACAACGACGATTGGCGCGCCTATTTTTATTTGGATGTTGGTGAAAAGCCATGATGCACGTTAAGCACATTACCGTCGGTAATCGACTTTTGCCACTTTCATTTGAATGTAAAGCAGGGGAGGTAGTGCATGTTGTCGGACCAAATGGCTCGGGAAAAAGTACTCTATTGGGCGCGATTTCTGGTACGTTACCCCATCGCGAGCTCGTGAAGGGGGAAGTGATGATTGATGGTAAAGATCTGCTAGCCATGCCACTGCCAGAACAAGCACACCTGCGAGGCTATTTGTGTCAACAATCTAGACCAGCGTTTAATATCGACGTATTCCAATACCTTGCCTTATCTTTACCAAGTGGCACCAATATTGCTGATTCTAATATTACTCAGAGCAAAGTGCGTGATGCCTTAAACATGGTTGTGGCATTAGTTCAGCTACAAGATAAGCTTCATCGCAGTATTCAAACGTTGTCTGGTGGTGAGTGGCAACGCGTGCGTTTGGCAGGCGTATGCTTGCAAGTGTGGCGAACCATTAATCCTTTTTCTCAGCTACTGATTTTGGATGAACCCGCCGCGCCATTAGATATTGCGCAAGAAGGTTTGCTCTATCAACTGATAAACGCAGTGGCAGCACAAGACATTGCCGTCTTGGTTGCCAATCACGATTTGAATCGAACATTAAGGCATGCAGATAAAGTGCTACTGTTGAGTAACGGCGTCCTTTATTCATCTGGTACGGCTGATGAAGTATTAACCCAAGAGGGGTTGGGTGAGGTGTTTAAAACGCCAGTGAGAAAGGTGCTGTTAGAGAGCAAGCCGTATCTTATCTTTGAATAACGCTTTAGACCGTTTCTCACGAGTTAACCTGAACTCAGGTTAACTTATCCAATTGCTTTTGGTATTTTTGCTCCAATACTCTATTACCAGCTTCCCGCTCAAGCTCGACCATTAGTTGAAGAGAAGGTCGCTTAACGCCATACATTTGATTAAATCGCATTAAGCGAAGGCGTGCATCGGTGTAGTTTCCGCTATCAATCTCGAGCTTAGCTAATTGTAGAATCGATTTCGGGCGATGAGGATCATGATCAATAGCACGAGAGAAGTAGTATTTTGCCTTGTCTGGATTATTTGATTTTAACGCGCAGAACCCTGCGTTTTCATAACTTGCGGGAATGAGGTAGTAATAGGGCTGTTGGATCGCGCGATTGAACATTTGGTCTGCTTGTGGGAAATCGCCTCGTTTGCACAGGAAAGTCCCGTAATTGTTTAGAACATTTCCGTTATTGCTGTGTTGACGCAGGGAACGCTTATATATGTTTTCAGCTTTGCTATCTTCGCCCACCACCTCATAGTAATGGGCCATGGAGAGTTGTGCGCGGTAGTAGTTTGGCGCGTGCGTCAGTGCTTGCTGTAAGTTGTCGTGTGCCCGGATCATGCTACCACTGTTTAAATAACCAAGCCCAAGGGCAATACGGGATTCTGCCATAGTGACAGGATCGGCCTCAACGACTGGACCGTTCTCGTTTACTGTTACACAGCCGACGACGCCTAACTGACTGATCAGCAATAACGTACCAAGTTTTGTGAGCTTCATTTTTCATTCCCCATCCCTGAACCTTTTTGCATGATATGGATTACTAAACGAAAACCCATGCAGGATAAATGACAATGCGATCGGGCTTGCAAACTGGTATGAAAAAGCCGCCAACTGGCGGCTGAGTTCACAATCTCTAAATAACTTCTCTAATCATCTTTGGTAAAGGCGGACTCGCTGAAATGGTCGAGATCGTAAGGTGTTTGTTGGTAAACACAGTAGTTCAACCAGTTAGAGAACAGTAAGTGTCCGTGACTGCGCCAACTCGCAAACGGCGGGTTGTCAGGGTTATTGTTAGGATAGTAATTGACGGGCATGGCAGGTTCCATCCCTTCACTTAAGTCACGAATATATTCATTGTGTAGTGTATGAGAGTCGTATTCTGGATGACCAGTCACAAACACATTTCGTTTGTCTTTCGTGGTAGCCAAGTATACGCCTGCGACATCGGATGTCGCTAAGATATCAAGGTCGGTATGCGTTTCGAGAAACTCAAGTGAAAAGTCCGCATAGCGAGAATGGGGCGCTAAGAATGAATCGTCGAAGCCTCTCAACACAGGGTGGTAAGTGTTGTGAATTTTATGATGATATACCCCGGAGAGTTTTTCTTTGCGTGTTTTCTTCGGCAAATCGTAAAGCAGTTTTAAGCCGGCTTGCGCCGCCCAACAGACATAAAGTGTCGATGTCACATGGTCTTTCGCCCATTCCATGATGGTTTTGAGATGATCCCAATAGATAACGTCTTCAAACTGAACGAGGCCAAGTGGTGCTCCTGTGATGATCATACCATCGAAGTTTTTGTCTTTGACCATTTCAAATTGACGATAGAAAGTGTCTAAATGCTTTGTTGGGGTATTTTTACTCGGGCGGTTATCAATGCGCAGCAGTTCAACATTCACTTGCAGAGGGCTGTTTGAAAGCAGGCGCAGAAACTGAGTTTCTGTTTCAATTTTCTTTGGCATTAAATTGAGAATAAGCACTCGGAGTGGACGGATTTCCTGACTTGCCGCGCGGCTCTCGCTCATCACAAAGATGTTTTCTGTCCTTAAAACATCGGTAGCGGGTAGTTGATCTGGAATTCTAATTGGCACGGCTTTCTCCCTAAGCTTAACTTTAGACGTCTATACATCTAAAGTTAACGCAATTAATGCCGATTGTCGATACGCAAATGGCTATGATGCGTACGAAGGGGCTGTGGTGTGCGCTTCATGTTAAATCATCAAGTGTGATGGCTCCAATGTTTCTGATTACATCATATTGCAACGTTTGATTTGTATTTGGTGCACGTTATGAAAACAGACTACTATAATTTTATCATCCTGACAGCAGCTAGAAATTAAAGGCTCTTCGGTACTACGCTAGTATTAATATCGTCAGTGGAGGACGTTATGTTCGGTCTTTTTAAAAAGAAAGAGAAAATTCAGAGCATTGCTCAGCAAGTGCCTACGGTTTTATTGCGCTCATTTGGAGATAAAAGTACTTATACACCAGAAGAAATCGATCAGGCGCTTTATGAATTCGGGTATGACAAACACAATGACATTTGTCGATTTCACTATGCTTACGGTATGTTTACCTGTCAGGATAATTATGAGCGTCTAGGATTGACGGAAGAGCTTGGTAATTATGGGCACTTTCAGAGAGAAATAGGTAAGATGCTGCTCAATACGCCGGAGCCAATTGACATGCAAATCTATTTTGCTATCGCGCAACAGCAACAATAAGTCAGGGTTGGTTGAGGTATTTGTTCGAACATGAACGCCGCTTAGCTGGCAGAACATTATTACCTGCTAAAATTTGACTTACATCACCTTTTTATGTTCGGCCATGCGGATTTGCTTATCATGCGCTATTCAGAGACTCCGATATTTCATCGAGTATATATTTGATTGCGCGTTGATTGTTTATGTTCAAAATGCTTGTTGCCATGCCTCCTATGATTTCTTTGCCTCTTGCAATCGTATGTGAAGTGATTGCCACTTCTTATATTCCTAAGACCGAACAGTTCACTCAAATGATGCCAAGTAAGTTGGTACGAATTGGTTATGGCATTGCATTTTTCTTACTATCTGTCACCGTGAAAAGCATGCCTGTCGGGATCGTGTATGTTAACTGGACTGGGGTAGGAATTGTTCTGGTCGGGACAGTCGGTTATCTCCTTTATGGGCAAAAACTCGATTTGGCTGGCATTGTAGGACAGTGATAAACAGCAGGTATATAGACAAAAATGGTCTGTATTTACACAAAAATAAAGAGAAAGTTTGGGCGATGCTTCTCTATTGATGTAAACGTTAGTGTTGGTGAAAACTGCACAAAGCTAATACAGAAAAATATATCAATGAATGTGTATACCCAAGTAACCTCAAGATGCTTGGCTCAGTGAGAATGACTTGGTTTGAAGGCGAGGCAACAGAGGGAGAATATGGTCTTCCTGAAAGGAAAGGTCTGCCCTTATCATGATTACACCGAGCACTAGATAGCGGTGGAGTTTCAATCTTACAAGCGAGTGTTGGCTAAACCAATACCAAAAAAGATGAACAAACCACCACTGATATAGTTAAGCCATTTGCTGGTTTTTGATGCCGTGAGCATCGCTTTTACTTTGCTCGCGAAAAAAATCACAAATAAAAACCAACTTGCGACAATACAGGCTTGAAGCATACCTAACATCATACTTTGTTCAAGAATATGGGTAGGCTGAACGAATTGAGGAAAGATTGATAAGTAAAATAGCACGATTTTTGGATTGAGAAGATTCGTGAGTAACCCTTTTACAAACGCTTGCTTAAGTGTTTGTTTCTCGATTTTTCGGTCAAGCTTGAGCTTTTGTTCAGCCATCTTGAGCCCGCTTTTAAGATTGTTGAGACCTAGCCAGATTAAATAAGCAACCCCTATCCATTTGAATGCATTGAATGCCACGGCAGATTGAGAAAGAAGCAAACTTAGGCCCTTTGCGGAAATAAAAGCATGGATAAGAAAACCAAGCCAAATCCCTAGGATATTCGCAATGGCAAATCTGCGGCTTTGTGTCAGTGCAGTAAATAAGATGAGCAAAGCGTTTGGGCCGGGAATGACCGCGAGGAAGAAGACAATTCCGCCAAAGGCGAACAAGGTGTCGATGTTCATTCTTATTCCAATTGGTTAAAAGAATTGCGTCAGCAAACAAGAGGGCATAACTGTACACTTGGCAGTCTAGAAAAACAAACTTTTAGCGTGTGATTCTGCTATCCATATTGAGTTGATAAGAGCACTTCTATTTATTCTGACTTCTCCCTAACTAGCGGACTGATCCATGATGTCATTACTCACTTTGTGTGAAATCTGTACTTTTATGTCAATTTTGGAAACGACAGTCGGAGTTTGGGTAAGTTCTTATTGTGTCGTGTGTCGAACAAACATAGAATCCGCGCGCTTTAGTTTTTGTTATAAGCACAATCAATGATAAAAGTTTATTTTATCAAACATTTTATTTTTACCGTCCGACCACGGACTCGTCTGATGACCTATTCATGAATAAATATAACGCGCCCAAATTTAAAGCAGCATTGTTGGCACCACGCTACTGGGGAACTCTTACCATTATCGGAATAATGTATCTTTTTAGTCTTCTCCCATTTCATACGCAACTTGCTTTAGGTCGAGGGATCGGTCGTATTGCCATGCGTTTGATGAAAAAGCGTCAAGTAACCATTAGGCGCAATTTAGAGCTGTGCTTCCCAAAAATGGATGACAAAGAACGTGAGAAGATTTTAAAAGATAACATTGATAATTCGGGCATTGCGCTGTTTGAAACTGCAATGGCTTGGTTTTGGTCTGATAGAAGGATAAATAAACACGTTACTATCGAAGGCATGGAGCATATTGAGGCCCTTGAAAAGCAGGGTAAAGGCGTGTTGATGTTGGCTGTGCATTCCATGAACTTAGAGCTAGGCGCGAGAGCGTTTGGTATTAAAAAATCAGGAACAGGCGTGTACCGACCAAACAATAACCCTTGCTTTGACTATTTCCAGTACCAAGGGCGTTCTCGCTCAAATCGTACTTTGATTGACCGTAAAAACGTGAAAGGTATGTTTGAAGCACTGAATACGGGTCAACGTGTTTGGTACGCTCCTGATCATGATTATGGTGTTCGTCGTTCAACGTTCGCACCATTGTTTGCGGTATCAAAAGCATGTACGACAACGGGAACCAGCTTATTGGTAGACCAGACAGATTGTGCGATTGTTCCATTTACGATGGTGAGAGGTGAGGATGGTCATTACACCTTAACGATCAGTGCGCCTGTTGACGGCTTCCCGAAAAACGATCCTGACCAAGCGGCGGTATTCGTGAACAAGATTGTCGAAAAATCGATTTTAGCTAGCCCAAGTCAGTACATGTGGCTTCATCGCCGTTTTAAAACTCGCCCGGAAGGCGAAATGTGTTTGTATAAGCCTTGCTTAGCACCAGCGATGTAATTCGATAGCCCAGAGTTTAACTCTGGGCTTTCTTTTATCAGCTATAATTTGCCAAACTCGTTACGGTATCAACATAACCTCAACTTACTTGGTTAAGCGATAGTCGCAGGAGGCATGATGAGATTGTTCTTTGCTTTAACGTTCGATGCTTCAGCAAAGGCGAAGATTAGACAGGCTCAAGAGATACTGGCACAGAAACGGTCATCTGGTCGTAAGACGCGTGCGTCAAACTTCCATATTACCCTAGCATTTATCGGTGAAGCGACACATGAAGAAATGAACAAGCTCGTGAGAATACTTCAACAAGTGATCACGCGCTGTGAATACGTGGTCGTTGACCACTATGGCTCATTCCGCCAGAGCAGTGGGCAGCTGGCTTGGCTAGGTATCTCAGAGAACCCTGAACTCGGACGGTTGCAAAATGAGCTAAGACATAAATTGACGAAAAATGGATTTATAACGGAGTCACATAAGTATCTTCCGCATATCACGATAGCACGCCATGTAGATAGGCATGTACGATTGGACCATCTACCTATTATATCACTTCACCTTCCAATTAATTCTATAGCACTGATGGAAAGTAAGTTCGTTGGAGGGAAATTGGTCTATCACGTAATTGATGAGCTCTTATGTTAGCGGTATTTGTCATTGCCCTCAGCTAGCGCAAGGGCTACCTGAGGAAATTTTTAGCCTTTAGTTTTCGTCTTTTTGGGCGAGGTTAGTCGCTAATTTTTCGGCAATTAATTGAAAGGTATTAAGCTCTTCATTCGATACATCGTTCGCCATTTTACGCAAGATCTCATCATCAATGGTTTTGATTTGTGTTAGGACTGCATTACCTTTTTCAGTGGTTAATAAACATTGACTGCGCTTATCTTCTGGATTTGGTCTTTTTTCAATAAACCCCTCTTCAAGTAGTGTCTTAATGAGGCGCGTAACTTGAGCTTTATCTCTATCAAGAACGCTCACTACATCCATCGCGGTACATGGTGATTTTTTGCTGATGATTTTGATCACGCGAACGTGCATTGGTGCGATGGGCAGGTCGAGTTGCTCAACTTGCTCATGCAACTGACGTTTCAAAACGTGTACAAGATGAAACAAATTGTCCAATGATCTGGGATTCGACATGTGACGCTCCAAATAAAATGGTTGACTTTGTCAACTAGATCTCTATAGTTGACATTATCAACTCAATTGAGAGCAACTTCAAGAGTGGAGAATCTAAGGGACTGTGCGCTTAATCATCAGATGATGATTGAAGGCTTTCTATAGGTGAATAAATACAACTTGGAGAAATGACATGAGAAAAGAGAACAAATACCGAATTACGATTGAAGAGATTGATACTGAAGACCGTTGCGAAGCAAAAAGTATGAACTTCGAAATTCAAGATCGTGAAGATTTGTTCAAAATTGTTGAGAACATCAATCGAGGCAGTGGGTTGGAACCAAGCATTGCTACTCGTGTTGGTGTCGCGCTACGCTTACTTGGTCCGGTGATGATGCACAACCGCAAGCATCCACTCTTTGTAGATTTTATGCCACATTTCAAAAACTTCATGCAGAAGATGAAAAGCACAGTAAAAAGCAATCAAGCTTAAGTGAATACTAAAAAGGCTGGTATCAAACCAGCCTTTTGCATTTGTGAACGGACAGGGGCTATTAGCCTAGGTAGCGATTCTCTAAATGTGCTTTAAAGTGCTTAGCATTGAGCACTTCACCTGTTGCTTTACTTACCAATTCGTCAGTTGTTAACAAACTCCCTTTGCTCCAGATGTTGTCTGCTAACCACGTAAAGACGGGTGAAAGATCGCCTGAGCGGATAGCCGCGTCAACATCAACGGTTTGCTTCATGGCAGCCATAAACTGAGACGCATACATGGCACCTAATGTGTAGCTTGGGAAGTAACCAAAACTACCATCTGTCCAATGTATATCCTGGAGGCAGCCATTTTTATAGTTCCCCTCAGTGGAAAGCCCTAAATACGCTTTCATCTTCTCATTCCACAGTTCTGGAACGTCAGTGTGTTTGATCGCCCCGTTCATTAAGTCGCGTTCAATTTCGTAGCGCAAGATAACGTGTGCCGGGTAGGTTAATTCATCAGCATCGACACGGATAAACCCTTTATTGACATGAGTGTAGATCTTAGACAGGTTTTCTTGTTCAAATTCTGCGCCTTGGAAATGATTGGCGGCTAAACGTGCTAAATGGTCAACAAAGGCTTCACTACGACCAAGTTGCATTTCGAAAAATAGCGATTGTGCCTCATGAATACCCATGGAGCGAGCCTCTCCCGCCGGTGTTCCAGCAAGTGATTGGGGCAAGCCCTGCTCATAGCGTGCGTGGCCTGTTTCATGCACAATGCCCATGAGTGATTGTACAAATTCATTTTCGTCGTAGCGAGTCGTGATACGAACATCAGTAGAAACTCCACCACAGAATGGATGTACACTTTCATCTAAACGACCATGCTCAAAGTTGAACTGAAGCAACTTCATCACTTCCAAGCCCAATGCTTTTTGTTTATCAGTAGGGTAGTGACCACTTGGCAATAGAATATTGTTGTGCTTTTGCTTTTCAATCGCCTCATCAATTAGCGAAGGAAGCCAAGTCTTTACATCTGCGAACAGCGTATCCAATGAAGCCGAAGTGGTGCCAGGTTCATAGATATCCAGCATGGCGTCATAAGGTGTACTACCTGCTGCTTCCCCACGGATTTGTGCTTCTTCTTGAGACAGTTTGACCACTTCTGCCCAGTTTTTTTCGAAGCCATCCCAGTCATTGTTGCCGCGTTGGCTGCGCCAGGCATGTTCACACTTGGAGCCAGCGAGAGATTGAGCATGTACGAGAGATTCGGGAAGTAGATTGGCTTGTTGCCATTCACGTTTCATCTCGCGTAAGACGGCTTGTTCGCTCGCGGATAGCGTTTGCGCTTCTGCTTGAGCAAACAGGTCGCCAAGATGGGGCTGAGTCATGAGTGAATGGATATGGACCTCTAATTCTGCCATGGCATTAGAGCGAGCTTCAGCGCCGCCTGATGGCATTACTGCCGCTTGATCCCACCCGACGATGGAAGATAGGTGTCTGAAATTAGAGACTTTGTTTGAATGTTCGACAAGTTTTTGAAATGCGTTCATGTGACTACTCTTTACTATGTTCTTTCCTTAAACACCCCAAATCGTAAATTAGATGTTGGGCTCGAATCTTTCGCTAAGTGACGTAGAACTATTGTGCACAAATCTAGGTGGTTGTATACCCGAGCATTTCTAGATCACTTGGGTATACCTCTTGATGCTGCTTAGGTATCGGCCAGTTATGGTCATTTGAATGGCACGGTTATTGAAAAAGAAACTTGCGCATTGAAACGATTGGCGTTAATGATCGAGGAAAGCTGACGACACAAAGAATGATATGGATATTTTAAATTTCGAGGCATTTCTCATTGCCATCACGATATTAACGCTCACACCGGGGCTAGATACTGCTTTGGTGATTCGTAACACCAGTAGAGCAGGGCTAAAGGATGGGTGTACCACCAGTTTAGGAATTTGCTTTGGCTTGTTTGTACATGCCTTCTTCTCTGCGATTGGTATTTCTGCGCTATTAGCTCAATCTGCGGAGCTATTCCAAATGGTAAAGATGGTGGGAGCTGCGTACCTTATTTGGTTAGGTATCAGTAGCTTAAAGTCATGGATGAATGCGAGCAAAGGCATCGCTGTGGCGGAACAAACTTACCAGGTCTACAGCGCTAAACGTTCTTTTCGAGAAGGTTTTTTGTCGAACGTGCTTAACCCGAAAACTGCGGTTTTCTATCTCGCATTTTTGCCGCAATTTGTGAATCCAGAAGGGACCCCTTTGGTTCAATCGATGGCGATGGCGTTAATTCACTTTGTGATTGCGATGGTATGGCAATGTGGGTTAGCTGGCGCATTGAATTCAGCCAAAAACCTTTTAAAAAATGCACACTTTATGAAGTGGATGGAGGGG
Source organism: Vibrio sp. PNB23_22_6 (assembly GCF_052877535.1). Taxonomy (NCBI): domain Bacteria; kingdom Pseudomonadati; phylum Pseudomonadota; class Gammaproteobacteria; order Vibrionales; family Vibrionaceae; genus Vibrio; species Vibrio sp. PNB23_22_6. Next base: position 61,324 of record NZ_JBNFXP010000004.1, read on the forward strand.
GCTACAGGGGCTGTGCTGGTGGTACTTGGTGTTAAGCTACTTATCGAAGAGCCATTGTAATAAACCAGATCTGCAACGCCTAGAAAGTATGACGAAATGAAAAAGCCCGCTGATTGTCAGCGGGCTTTCGGTTTCTAGCGAAGGTTAAATAGCAATCGGTATTATGCTTTCACACCATCAACGTCATTAGCTTTAGACGCTGGTTTGAAGAACAGTTTTGTCTCTTTTAACACCACATGGCGTAGAGCAATCAAACCGATTAGGTTAGGGATCGCCATTAACCCGTTTACGATGTCTGCGAGAAGCCAAATCATATCGAGGTGTAGAAATGCACCAGATGCGACCAGACCAACAAAAATCAGTTTGTATGGCAGCACTGCTTTGGTACCGAATAGGAATACTACACAACGCTCACCGTAGTAGTTCCAACCAAGAATGGTGGTAAACGCGAAGAACATAAGGCCAATAGACACCAGTATTGGACCGAATGTCTCTCCGTTCAAGCCTACAGCAAATGCGTGAGTGGTCATCGCTGCACCAGAGAAGTCACTTTGCCAAGCGCCAGTGAGGATCAAAGCTAGACCAGTCATAGTACAAATGATGATGGTATCAAAGAAGGTGCCCGTCATTGAAATCAACCCTTGTTCTACACAAGAATCTGTTTTCGCTGCCGCTGCTGCCATTGGTGCGCTACCCAAACCTGATTCGTTGGAGAATACACCACGAGCGATTCCCGATTGGATAGCGAGCATGATGCTTGCTCCCAAGAAACCACCCGTTGCTGCTGTGGAGGTAAATGCGGATACCAGCACTAATTCAATTGCGTTAAGCAATTGGTCAGCATTCATGATGATAACGCTTAAGCACGCCAACACATAGAGCAACGCCATTGCTGGTACGACTTTACCCGCAACACTTGCAATCGACTTGATACCACCCAGAGTAACGAATGCGACCAATAGCGTCAGGATAAAAGCAGCCACTTCACGGTTTACACCGAGAGAGATTTCGCTCGCATCAAGAATTGCGTTTACTTGTGGGAACGTACCGATACCAAAACAGGCAACACCCAATGCAAATACTGCAAACATAATGGCCAGGGCTTTCGAGCCAACACCATATTGTAAGTAGTACATAGGACCACCAATCATTTGGCCTTTGTCGTCAACACGGCGGTATTTAACCGCAAGAAGACACTCTGCGTATTTGGTTGCCATGCCGAATAGGGCAGCAAGCCACATCCAGAATAGGGCGCCAGGGCCTCCAAGTTTGATTGCTGTTGCAACACCAACGATGTTACCTGTACCAATGGTTGCAGACAGCGCAGTACATAGCGCTGCAAAGCTAGAAACGTCACCCTGTTTATCAGATGACTTATCTTTACGAAATACCATCGCTAACGCAGTTGGCAGGTGTTTAAACTGGATCAAGCCTAGGCTAAAAGTGAAGTAAACACCGGTACCCACAAGCAAAAGCAGCAGTGGTGGACCCCAGACAAAGTTATCAATGGTTTGAAGTAAAGATTGTAGGTCGTTCATGATTTCCCCTTAATAAAACAACTAATAAGGAGAAGAGGGAAAGGACGAGATCAAAGATCTCTAATAGCCACGCTATTCAAAATAAGGCGGGAACGCCAAATAGTTAGGTTGTTACTTTCCACTCCTCTGTCCTTTTGCCTGAGAGTTTCACCCCGCACACATGTGCAGGACTTGCTCCTTCGGCGACCGATTTAACGGTTCTCTCCAGAGGTTCCTCCAACTACAGTCCCCGCTACCAAGGTAGCACCTGAAATAGTTAATTCTTCGGCGAGTTATTCCAACTAAATGTTAAAGTTTAGTTAATAACCACTCTCCTGTAGCCTTCATCGGAACATTTACTCAATCAAATGAGTAAAGGTAAGTTAATGATGCTGGTCACCATTAACGTGTGAACTCTATCATGTTTTGTTACCATTTCAACAACAAATGAAGATTTATTTTCAGCATATTATGGAGGCATTGTTGTCTTAGTTTCATCGGGCTGCTGATTAACTAACCAAATGCTTTCTTGTGCTAGCTATCCTTAGTTTGTATAGAAGGAAAGAGACTGATCTTATTCGTTGATGAGAATGGCGTGGGTTGGCGATAAGCTGTTTACTTTAAAACAGATAATTGATCAAAACGGGAGCAATCGCTTCAAAATCTACGCAAAGTTAACCGTAAGCAACGTAGAAATAGGTTACAATGATTCCTTGCGCAGCTGTCGATGGGATCGGATAAGTTCTTATTATTGGACAAGGAGACGGTATGACCAGATTGTTAGCCATAGCGGTATTGATTGGAGTAGCGTTTGTGCTATTTCGTTATCGTACCAATGAAAAAGTCCAAAAGGTGACCGTGATTACGTTGATCGGCGCATTCTTAATTTATACCGCGTCAATCATGATTGCGGAACTCACTCGCTAGCAAACCAGCAGAGTCCTTGGAGTAAGATACGGTGACTTCTCAAAATAATATTGAAGACCAAGACGAAGTAGTTGTCATTGAGGCGCGCGATAAGCGTACTCTCATTTATATCGCGATTGCGGCCGTGTTAGGTTTGGCATTCGGTGGTTTGGCTGGCTCTGCAATGACGGCAAGCAAGTGGGAATCCACTTACCAAGTGTTGGAAGAAAAGTACCAAGCTCTAGCACAAGACAAAACCAACTTGGTCTCTCAAGTGAAAACACGCGAAGCAGGCATAGATAAAGAGATCGACGCAAAGGTCGCGAAGCTGTTGACAGAGAAAGAAGAAGCGCATAAAGCGGAATTAAAAGCACTTCAAGAGCAGTTGACCGTAGTGGAAAAAGTGAATTTGTCGCTTGAGTCGCAAATAAAAGAGCAGAAAGCAACATTGAACACGACCAAGGTCCAGAACGACAAACTGAACCGTCAAGCGGATATGCAAGCGACCATGTTTGAACGCTCCCGTGAAGTCTTCCGCAAAGAAATGCAGATTACCCAAGAATTGGCATCGTTGGAGAAAGAACGTGAAGCATTACTGCCTAAGATCGACACGTTGAAAAAAGAGTGTGATGTGTTCTTAGAAGGCAAATCGTGGGATGTAAAATCAGATGCTTGTGATAAACACGATGAAGCGAACTCACGTTTAAGCCAGATTGATCAGCTGATCGAGGTCTACAAGATGGACTTGAAACAAATTAAAGAGATCACCGAAGGTATGGGGCTATAATACCAATCGTAGTAAAAAACGGGTCATGCTAGTTGTTATAACGATCGATAACTTCGTTTACTTTCGTGTTTTAAAGTAAGTTGGTTGTAGAAGAACTACTTATCTAAAATTTTAGCCTTGTTCTCATGCGTTTTCCCTGCGCTATTTCTGAACATTTACTTACTGTGATTGGTATAATTGATATTTTATTCGGTGTGAATGAAATAGAAAAAAGGAGCTTGATAAGCTCCTTTTTTAATGCGTTTTACGAAGGAATTAGATGCGTGAAGCATCATAACCAGACGCTAACAGCAACTCGCGTTCATGTTTAATTAATTGAGCGCGATCTTCAATCAGTTCAAACAGGGCCAGCGAAGGTACCTCTGCTAACGTTTTAAATGTTTCAAACGAGTCTGCTGCGTCAATCTTTTCGATCATGTTGCTGATCACGTTACGTGCTTCACATGGATTATCGTGAGTCGTGAAGTATTCTACGTGTCTCGCCGCCGTTTTCATCTCCGTTAGGAGCTCAAGTGGGCTACTGTTTTTTGCCACAGCCATGTAATTGTCCAGCACGCGCTTTGCGTACAACAATTCTTTTAGAGGAATATCACGTCCGCTTTCAATGAGGGACTCTGAAAGGATCATACTTGAGCTCATAGCCATTCCTTTATCAATTATTCACAAATCCTTGGGTATTTGAGTCTAATTTATTGAAGGCAGGATGGGAATGCTAGGAAGCGCATTTAAAGCGTAAAAGAGCAATATTTATGAATAAAAAACCGCTCATGGAGGATGAGCGGCTTATGTTTATCTATAACGTGAAATGCGCTTCTAGTTATTGTGTTAGTGGCTTAAGGTCTGCTGGGCGGTAGTAAACCGATTTAAGCACTTTGCCTTTGCGCACAGTTTTACCTTCAGAGACGAAGTCTTCTGCGCATTTCGCGATGATGTATTCGCCTTTTTGAACCGCCATTAGTTTGATGCCTTGCTCTGCGTAGAATGCTTCCGTTTCTGCGTACTCTTGCTCGTTACGACACACTTTGCTCATGTTGCTAGAGTGTACTTCATCCCAGCAAGGAATAAAGTCGATACCGCGGTTAACGGCTACGTTTAGCAGTAGATCGATTAGGTAGCTGATTGCTAGGTTGTCTTCAACTTGGCTGTCACCAAGGTGCACTAGGCGACCCATTAGAACGTACACGCTGTCGATGATTGCGTCAGCTTGCTCTGTTTTGTTGTCTGCTTCTGCTAGTTCAGTTAGCTCTTCGATCGCCAAAGACGTGTGTAGCGTATCGGCTTGTGCATCTAGGCTTGCGACATCTGCGACAGGTAGGTCGAATGTGCTACGGAATTCAGTGATGTCACGGTATAGGTGATCAAAAATCTCTTGGGTTAGCTTTGACAGTTGCATTCTAATGTCCATTGAATCGATTGAAGCCGCAATCATATCAAACCGAACTTTAATCCCCAAGCGATCCGATTTTAAGTGGCGAGAAATCTGCCGCTTGGGGTGGGTGTTCTTATTAGCAGAACAGGTAAGGGAAGAGTTTCTTGCGCTCTTCTTCTGACAGCGCGGATACGCGGGCAATGTTGGTGTCTGGAATCGATTCTGGATCAGGGTAGTGCTTAAGTACCTTTTCCATGCTTTCTTCACGAATAAGATGGAATACAGGGTATGGAGAACGATTGGTCAGATTTTCGTCATCCTCCGGTTCTGTACCACCAAAACAATAATCTGGGTGGAACGTTGCGACTTGGAAAATGCCTTCCCAATTTTGCTGCTTGATTAAGCCTTCAACCCAATCTATGAACAGGTTGTAGTCCCAGAAGTCTTGCAGCATGTTTGGAACCACGACCAAAGTGGTTTCGAGTTTTTCTGGATCTGTGTTACTGAGCTCAATGAACTGCAGCAGAATATCTTCGAGTAGCGCGTTATCTTGAGTGGCTTCACTGATGAAAATTTTAATTTGTTTATTGCGTTGCGGTTTGGCAGCAAAAGGACATAAGTTTAGTCCGATCACAACGTCATTGAGCCATTGATCGACTTGCAGCGTGATCGTGTTGATATCAGTATTTTGAGTATCTTGTGTTGAGCGCGTTGGCATACAAATTTCTTGCTTTTATGAATGTGCCGCAAGCATAGCAGACCCTGAAAAGCGTTGTTTAATTTCTTTTCAAGCGCGTCATATCCGCACCGTTGTTGATATCGAAACTTGCACTGATATGCTTTAAGTATGCGATGGCTGTGAACATGGCGAGGTACAGAGCACTACCGCCAACTAATACACTCGACCAACCACCATGCTGCCAGCAATAAAGCAATAAGAATCCGCCCAAACTACCGCCAATATAGTAGTGAACAAGGTATAAAGCCGTGCCAGTCGCTTTAGCTTGCGTGGCTGTTTGACCAACCCAGCCATACGCTAAAGTGTGAGTAAAGAAAGCGCCAAAACTGATCAGTAACAATCCAATAAGCATTGCGGCCATGCAGTCAATCGCCGCCATCCACATTCCCGCCATACTGATGACTGAACCGATGAACATACCGAGAACCGACGAGTAACGTTTACTCCAATGGCCAGCACATCGAGATGAGAAAGTACCGCCCAAATAGCAAACGAAAATCAGTGACGCTAAACCAACGGGAACATGATGAGGAGCGCTAACTAAGCGAAATCCCATTACCGAGTAGAGGTTAACAAACAGAGCGAAGTTCAAACTGCCAATCAGCATCGCAAACCATACGCGCTGGTTTTTGAAATGGCCAATAATGGCTCGGTTGTGGTGTCTCCAGCTACTTGATGAGGGGGTAAAGTTACGCTGCTTTGGTAAAAGATAATGAACACTGATAACACCAACGAGTGTCACCACCATCATCACTTCGATCGCGACATTGACGCTAAAGTTGTCTGCCAACAAGCCGCCACTGATACGACCCGCGATACCACCCAATGAGTTTGCAGCGATATACGTACCAATTGCCATCGAAAAAGCATGCTTATCTAACTCTTCCGCCATATAGGCCACTGCGACGGCAGCAAATGCAGCGATGGCAACGCCCATTAACGCCCGGCAAATAACGAGAAATAAAAAGGAATCGCCAAGAAGCATGAGTGCAGAAATGACGGGTATCGAGAACAACCCCAATATCATTATGGGCTTACGACCTATCGATTCAGATAAGATGGCCAGCGGTAATAAACTAAGGGAGAGCACAAGCGTGGTTGAGGCAAATAACCAGTTTACTTGAGTTTCAGTAATGGCAAATTTAATTGCAAAAGAGGGCAGCATCGGCTGGAGCAAGTAAAGATTTGAAAAAACCAAGAATGAGCCAAGCGCGAGAGAAAGTGTCATGCGTTTGTATTCAGGAGTGCCGAAAGTGACCATGGATTCTGCCAAATGCCAACAAGCAAATAAATGAAATATGTGATCAATTTATCAGTTAAATTTGGATTGAAAAAATATATTTAAAATATGGCAGGTATATATTTTTGATCTAATGGAATCGAAACAGCTCAAACATTTTCTTGCAGTAGCGCAGCACCGAAACATTACTCACGCAGCGAGGTTTTTGCATATTGCTCAGCCAGCTTTAAGCATTTCAATCAAGAAATTCGAACAATCATTAGGCGTGACGCTGTTTCGGCGTGATGACAAGAGAATGAGTTTAACCAAAGAGGGCGAAACCTTACTGGTTCACGCTAAGCGCGTTATTCAGCAGTTGCAAGACGCTCAACTGGCTATTGACGAATTGAAAGGGTTAGCTAAGGGAGAAGTGCGACTCGGGACGCCCTCAATGATGGGCAGTTACTTTTTTCCGCGTATTGTTATGGCGTTTAAGTGCCAATACCCTGATTTAAAGCTGACGCTTGTCGAAGCGGGGACACACTCGATCAGAAAAATGCTACTTAACGGGCAATTGGATATTGGCGTGATCCGTTGTGATGACGTGCCGGAAGGCCTAGAAACCGACCATTTGTTTACGAGCCAAATGGTGGCGGTTGTTTCAGAAGAACATGATTTAGCTGAGCGCCATGCCATCACGTTTGATGAATTTTTTGAGCACGATTTAGTAATATTTCAGCACGGTTACTTTCATCGGGAGCTTTTAGATCAAGTGAGTCAAGAGCATGGCTTTACTATGAAGTCTTCGTTCGAGACCAACTTACTCCCTCTTATCCTCAGTATTGTTAAGAAAGAGTTTGCGATTACGGCGTTGCTCGAACTCGTTACCGAACATGAGCAAGAGGTGGTTGGGATCCCATTTCATCCCCCGGTGGCGCTTGATCTCGCGTTGGCGTGGAGAAAGCAAGGCTACCTGTCGATCGCAGACAGAACCTTCATCGACTTTGTGAAACAGTATGTTTGATACAAAAAGAGCTTCTTGTTAGAGAAGCTCTTTTTGTTCAATTTAGTTACCGTTGTACATCTTTTCGAAGTTCTTCGGGTTCCAGCCGATCATCAGGCGATCACCAATTTTTAATACCGGCAGAGAGCGCGCCCCAAGTGCGTCTAGCTCTTTACGGCCGCGCTGCATTTTTGCATTGCAAAGGCGGTAAACAATGTTTTTTGAATCAAGATAACGTTGAGCATCTTTGCAGTGAGGGCACTTGTCTTTTACGTAAAGAACAACACGTTTCATTGAATTTCTCTCCATTATCGTTGGGAGGCGAAGTTTAACGACCTTTTACAACAAAGGAAAGATGAAACCTTAGATGAAAGTGTCGGTTATCTCAGGTATATTTAGCGCCTTTCTTTTGTCATAGCAGACGTTATATCTATGCATCCGTCACTTCGATACATCCAAGGTTATCCTCAGCACATTGTTGAGCAGGTCGGCACACTGATTGAGAGCGGTAAGCTTGTGCATTGGTTCGAAAAGCGCTATCCAGATAACCACCAAATCAAAAGTGAAAAAGCGCTCTATGAATACGCCATGGCAATCAAAAACCGCTATATGAAGAAAGCCGCACCAATCAGTAAAGTGGTCTACGATAAGAAAATTCATGTGGTTAATAATGCGTTAGGCTTGCACAGCGTGATCAGTCGGAACCATGGCGGAAAGCTTAAATCCAAGAATGAGATTCGCATTGCGAACGTGTTTAAAGATGCGCCCGAAGCGCTGTTACGGATGCTGGTGGTACATGAACTGGCACACACTCGTGAAAAAAATCACGACAAAGCGTTTTATCAACTGTGTTGCTACATGGAACCTGAGTATCACCAACTTGAATTAGATGCTCGTCTGTTTATGATTTACCTCGATTTAAAAGCGAACTCGAATGAAGAATAAGACCCAAAACGCTAAGCCAGCAAAGTCAATGCCAAGCAAAGATGCTAAGAAAGTCGCGTCAAAGCGTGTGAAAAATAAGGCGTCAGGTAAAGCGGCATCGCCAGTAAAAAAAAGCGATGTGGACTTCTTTAAGATCGCCAAAAGCGGTTTGCATGAGCGTAATGTCCACAAAGGTCGTTACGATTTTAAAAAGTTGATAGCGAGTGAGCCACAATTAAAGGCATTTGTAATAAAAAACCCGAAAGGGGAAGACTCTATTAACTTTGCGGATCCAAAAGCGGTAAAAATGCTTAACAAAGCCTTGCTTGCAGCGTATTACGACATCGAGTTTTGGGATATTCCTGAGCACTATCTGTGCCCGCCAATTCCTGGCCGTGCAGACTATATTCACCGTTTGGCTGAGTTGCTTGATGGCGAGGTAAAAGGCAAATATCCACACCATCGTGTTCGAGCACTTGATGTAGGTGTTGGTGCAAACTGTATTTACCCGATTGTCGGTGTGACGCAATACGGATGGCAATACACCGGCAGTGACGTCGATCCAACATCCATCCAGTCGGCACAAGCGATTGCCAATCGAAACGCTGCGCTAAAGGATAAAATCGAATTAGTGCTGCAGCCGAGTGAAGCGAACATCTATCGCGGTATTATTCAGCCGAATGAACGTTACGATGTCACAACGTGTAATCCGCCGTTTCACCGCTCCGCTGAAGAGGCTGCGATGGGTAGCCAGCGCAAACAGGATAACCTGAAAGCGAACCAGCGAAAAAAAGGCATGACGCCATCGCAGACCAACCCAGCAAAGCAGAGTAAACCATCGCTTAACTTCGGTGGCCAAAATGCCGAGTTGTGGTGTGAAGGTGGGGAAGCCGCATTCATTCGTAAGATGGCTAACGAGAGCCAAGCGTTTAGCACACAAGTCCTTTGGTTTACCAGCCTGATCTCTAAGAAAGACAACGTTCGTCCGATGTGTAAACAGCTTGAAAAGTTAGGTGCGAAAGCCATTCGTGTTGTAGAAATGAGCCAGGGTCAGAAAATCAGCCGTTTTATTGCGTGGTCATATATGGATAAACAACAGCGCAAAACGTGGATTGAGTTGACGTAGTTTTCTTCTCTAGAGGGATGCAATATCTAAGGGCATCAGATAAAACCATTTGAAAAGTCGGGAGCGCGCCGTCAAGGCTTTATCCTATAATCAATAAATGGATAAAGTCACACTTACTAGCAGCACGCTTCCACCCCTTATTGCGCTTTTGGCAGGGCTTATCTTTAGCGAGCCCGCTAAGTCGGACACTTTGCTTGGCGCAAATCTTAAGAAGCGAGCCGATGCCGTTCTCGGGTTGATGAGCTTTCAGTTATCCCCGGACGTTACAACAGGTTCACTTTCTTTAAATAATGAGCCTACAGGTAATCCAGATGTACTTATGTCTACCTTGGGGGGCGGATTCACCGTCGGTAAAGGATTTCCATTATATTTGGAGGGCACTCTCGGTTATAGCCGGTATGATCCCATATTTCTTGCTAGTGACGGTCAAATCACAAGGCCAGTGCCAACGAAGTGGAACACATTATCTGTAACCGGAGGTGTCGGTTGGGATTTTCCTATCATTGATGACCTCGTCTTTAGACCGATTGTTAACTTCTCTTATGGTCGTGTCGCCAGTGACAGTTCAGTCGCAAGTTCCTACATCCAACGAGAGACAGGTGATGATTTTGAATTTCTCAAAAGTGGCAATCTTGACGTATATGGCTTGGGCGGGGCGCTAATGCTCGACTATGAGCGTTATAAAGATGAATACGAGATTGATACCGAGTTACGTTACACCAATATCACACTCAAAAGCTTTTCTAATGCGCCTGAGTCAGTGCAGGGGAGTACAGTTGCGCAGAGCCTAAGTCTATGGATGCGTTGGCGTGCACCAACTGGCTTTACGGTATTAAAGAAGCCAGTGCGTTATGTCATTGAGGCGGCACGTACGGGTTATATTGGTGATATGCGAGGCGCACTTGGCTTCGACTATCTAAACTCCGTTGGTATCGGTCTGGAGCTCGATTCCAGTCACTATGACATTACTGTAACCCGCACTAGGCTGATATTACGCTATCAGTTCGGAGATAACATTGAAGGCACGTCGCTAGGCTTTGCGATGAGTTTTTAACAAAGAAAGCGTGTGTAAGTCTCTGTTCTGAGTCAGTGCAGATACCTGCTTTAGCAAATTTCTGTCAATATTGGGCGGTCCATCAGAGAAAAAATCTGTGTTCCTGGTGTACTGCGCATGAGAATATTAGCCAGTTCACCTTCATCGTTTGATGTATTAATGGTGTTGAGCTTAATCAGCTTATTTTAGATTCCATCTTCTAACTGCAAACGCTGCGCTTCGGTTATTCGGATACGACCAACGCAAACGCCAGAGTTGATATTGTGCGTGGCTGATTCTGTTTGAATCGTTTGCGGAACAAGCAATCCAGTTCCGACCCTTCCTTTAGCAAAAACCGAAGACCTGAGCGGTAGAAAAAGCCGTCGCCAAAATCTTCCACAAAACCTCGCATTTCCGCAATGCGCAGGTAAAAGCGTAAGCTGGTATTAGACAATCCATACTCTCCGGAGGATTGCTCGCGTTTGGCATCTCCTTTGATGAAGTCGTGGTGGCACTGTTCTTAACCGGTGCAGAACAAAAAGCCGTACCTAGACAAATGTGGTCAGGTATTCGTGAGCAAATTAGCCCAACCATTTTAGCCGTGGCGACCTTGCTGAACTTTATGTCGGTATGCTTGTGAGTGACGTTAGAGATTCTACGCAAAAGGAATGTAAGAATTCGCCTCGCTGTAGGCGCATTTTTTGCTTAATAGATTAGATTAATCAGTTCTGAGAGCTTGCACTTTCAATCCGGACTTTTGTCCTGAAACTTTCCTTTTCATTCTCATTATGATTGCGCCATCAGAACAAAAGAGGAAACTATTATGACTGCTCATATCGCAGGTTCTGCAGAAGATTTTGCTTCAACCGTAATCATGCCGGGCGATCCGCTACGAGCCAAGTATATCGCAGAGACTTACCTTGAAGACACTAAGCTTGTTACCGACATCCGTAACATGTTGGGTTACACCGGTTACTACAAAGGCCAGCGTATTTCAGTCATGGGGCACGGCATGGGTATTCCGTCTATGGTGCTTTACGGTCACGAGTTGATTAATGACTTTGGCGTGAAGCGTATCATCCGTATTGGTAGTGTTGGTGCAACACAAAAAGATGTGCACATGCGCGACGTGATTTTGGCTCAAGCCGCAGGCACGGACTCCCCAACGAATGCCAAGCGCAGTAGTGGTTACCACATGGCGACGTCGGCCACGTTTGAGTTGCTACATAATGCTTATATGTCCGCGAAAGAAAAGGGCATTGATGTCAAAGTAGGCAACGTGTTTACTGGCGATCTTTACTACGATCCAGACGAAGATTTGATCCCGGCACTAGAACGCTTTGGTGTATTGGGTGTAGATATGGAAGTGGCGGGTTTGTATGGCCTTGCACATCAATTTGGTATTGAGTCTTTGGCCATTCTCACCGTATCAGACCACTGTATTACGGGCGAAGAAACCACGGCAGAAGAGCGCCAACTTTCATTTAACAATATGATTGAAATCGCGCTAGAAACAGCAATTAAAGCTTAACCCTACAACGACTAATTAATGATGAGAGCAGACTCGCTCGGCTCTCACTAATTCTAAGAACATCTACCTTAAGAGCCTTTGGAGTGAATTATGAAAAATAAAATAACACTCACCGTAATTAGCTTTCTTGCCAACTTTATTATGGCAGGTTTCGCAACTCAATTCGGCATGTTGGTTGAACCGCTCGCCAATACGTTTGACACGAACGTGAATGAAGTCGCGTCGATTTTCTCACTATTAAATGGTGGTGCACTGGCAGGTACTATTATCTCCTTCTTCCTGATTGAAAAAGTCGGCATCCAACGCATGACGGTGCTGTGTTACGGTGCTATCGCCGCGGCTGCACTTAGCCTATATGCCGCCCCATCACTGTTTATCGTGATGCTATGCATGACGGTCATTGGCTTCTGTGGTGGTGTTGGTCTTTGTATCGCAGGTACGATCGTGGTATCCGTGTGGAAAGACAAAATCCAAAGTACCATGCTGGTGGTACAAGACGCCACATTCAATATTGCTGGTGTTGTATTCCCGTTGGTCACGACATACGCATTGACGAACGCAATGAATTGGAGCATCAGTTACCTAAGTGTCGGTATGGTGGCTCTGGCAACCATGTTTGTGGCATTACTGACTAACTTCAACCAATGTGGTGGTGAAAGTGGCTCAGAGCAAGAAGTAAAATCAGAGTGGAACTTTGGCATCATCAGTGGTGGTGTGGGACTGTTCCTTGGCATGCTTGCGTTGTACACCTTTTTGACATGGGCGCCAATGTTCGTTAAAGAGAAATTTGATATTGCATTCGAGCAAGCGGGTAACATCATCACTCAATACTGGTCAGCGGCTCTGGTTGGTGCGTTAGTTTCGACTGTCATTGTGTCACGTATGAAGATTCAAACTTTCTTGCTAACCATCATTTCAGTAGCAATGGTGATCACCAGCGTTATCGTGACCACTGAAAAACTGGAATGGCTATCATACTTAACTTACGGCTACGGCTTTGTATGTGCGGCTCTGTATAACGCTTTCATTGCTTACGGCGTATCGTTTGTACGTGATGCGACGAGTAAAAACGTGTCTTATATTCTGATCAGTGGTAGTGCGGGCGCGATGTTTAGCCCGGCAATTAGCTCGGTATTAGAAAGCGTGGTTGGTCTACAAACCGTGATGTATGCCATCCCATTGATTTATGGTGTAATTGTGGCAATGCTGATAGCGTCAATGAAGTTTAAAACAGCGTCTCAAAACCAAGCGCAAACAGCGTAATGAAAGGTTCACCAATCGTTCAAAGGTCTGCATTTAGCAGACCTTTTCTTTTTTTTGGGGAGCAGAGTTACTCTTCGACAAAGGCACGTAATCCCTCTAGATCGAGAATGCGTGCACCTTTCTTTTCCTTGGCGATAAACCCTTTGTTCTCTAGCTCCTTGATTGCACGTCGATACACGCGATCAGAGGTAGCAAACCGCTCGGCTTCAAGATAATTTTTATGGAAACCATCAACGGGAAGGTCGTTGAGGTACTGATGATAAATGTCATAGGCAACGTTGTAGGCAATGGGATACAACAGGCGGCGAGACAGGATTTCTACTGTGTCTTGGTAATCAATCGCGATGGCACTGGCGAAGTAGAGCGACAGGCGAGGTTGCTCGAGCAAGCAGCGTTGCAGCTTCTGCGCATCGATGATCGCCACTTCTACAGGCTCAACGGGAATAATGTCCATTTGGCATCGATAACCAGTGAAGAACTCCATTTCACCAAATAGCTGTTGCTCACATTCAAGGGTGCCGAGCAAAAACGTTTTGCCGTTCCGCGCGGTGACGCCCATAGAAATTCTGCCTGAGTCCACAAGGTACAGATTGTCAACGTGTTCTCCTTGGGTGAGGAGCTTTTCGTTTTCATCATAAATTCGGCGTGCGCATATACAATCGCGAATCGCCTGTTCGATGAGCTGTTTATCCTGACTCCATTCGGTTTCAAAACGTCCTTTACCTAGGGTTCGTAGCTGCATTTATTTACCTTGAATAACGATTCCAGCTTGTTCAAAACGCATCATCACGGGCTTATTCTGCTGTTGATACCAGTTGGTTGGCATGCTTTGTCTTAGCTGCGTTCTTTCTTTCTTGCTGATCACAACATAGTGCAAAAAGGCGTTAAGCGTCTCTGTCATTGCATCAAATGTCATGTCACCGTCTTTACTGATGGCTTTGAGTAAGCCAACGATCGTTTCTTCTGGAACCAGTGGCTCGATGATGGTGTTGTTACGCGTTTTAATCGACGTCGAAGCAGGCAGGGTTGCACGCGCTATTTCCCAACACACTTTATTGGTTTTACTGACGATATTGTTTGTGTAGCAATAGTAGCTAAGAAAAAAGCGCGAAAGGCTTTGCCAGCGTTGTGCTTGAACTTCCAACCAAATATGTTGAAGCTCGATATCGGCGTCGGTCATAGATGCAGCTCGGATAAGTTTTTTGGTGTAGTGTAACTGCGTTTGTACGGTTCGAAAAGCAGTTTGCTCAAACTGTCAAGTGTGCAGTTGCCACCTTGAAGTGGTGATTACTTCTGGCACAGGCGTACCAGAAAAGTTTACCCAGCGTGATCAGTATGGTGGCGATACAATGTTGCGACGAGATGATGGTTGGTGCGCAACCTTAAATAGAGGCATCAGGAATCCTTTAGCCACTGGGATGTACGTGATACCAATAGCCCAAGCCTGGTTTGGGGTAAATCGCCCCAATGCCCATATCGCGAAGGAACCTGACAATATATTTACGATTAACGTGATGGCCCTTTTTGACCAGAACAGTCCGAATACGTCTGCTGCCATGAGCCGATACTTAAGGTAAATTTCGTCGATCATACGGCGCAGTTCGATCTCTTCATCAGGGGGCCCGATGGGCTGATAATAAGAGGTAGATCGAGAAATATTGAGAAGATCACACTGGTGTTGTATCAATTTTCATGGCTACTCATCAAAAGAGGAGAATAAGATCACAGTCAACTCGTTAGGCCTATTTCTCTCTGTTTTTGCTCAATAAATGTACATAAAATTGCTTTGGTGATTTGCTTAAATTCAATCTTTTACTACTGTTATTTTTAAGAGGGTATGTGTGCTGACCGGCCACTAATGTTTTTTGCAGGAGTTTATTTTTCTGCTTGGTCGCTTGGGAACAAATTCAGACGGTAATAAGGAGTGTTAAATGCAGCTAACGCCTAGAGAGCTAGACAAGCTATTGATTTACATGATGGCTGATGTCGCAGCCAAACGAAAAGCCAAAGGTCTAAAGTTAAATCATCCTGAAGCGGTAGCCTTGATCAGTGCCAGTGCATTGGACGGTGCTCGTGAAGGCAAGACGTTGGAAAAGGTAATGGAAGAGTCTAGAAACGTGCTCACCAGTGCTGATGTGATGGACGGTGTCGTAGACATGATTGCTTACGTTCAGGTTGAGGGTGTTTTCACCGATGGGAGCCGTTTGATCACGGTTCACGATCCTATTCAGAGAAAGTGAGGATAAGCATGCCTAAGAAAAACAACACCTCGGACGTCAAAGGCGTACCAGTCGGTGGTCTCGTTCTTGCGAAAGACGACATTGAGATTAATCAAGGCTACCCAGTCACAAAGCTAAAAATCAGAAACACAGGAGATCGCCCCATCCAAGTCGGTTCGCACTTCCATTTCTTCGAAGTTAACAAGTGTCTTTCGTTTGATCGGGAAGCGGCATTCGGCAAGCGTTTGAATATCCCAGCAACAACCGCACTCCGCTTTGAGCCAGGCGATGAGCGCGAAATAGAACTCGTTCCATTTCAGGGTAAACAACGGGTGGTTGGCTTTAACAACCTCGTTGATGGTTGGGTCGGCAATGAGCATGATCATGGCTACCGCCCCCGCCTTACTGAAGCGATGGAGAACATCTCCCGTTTTGATTACGGGAATAAATAACCCTCGATAGACACTGAAAAGAATGACGAGACTGAACGTCAAGGAGCGAGAAATGGCAAAGATTTCACGACGCGAGAATGCCGATCTATTTGGCCCTACCAAGGGCGATAAAATCCGACTAGGCGACACTTGCCTGCTGATTGAAGTAGAACAAGACCTGCGTGTATACGGCGAAGAAGCTGTCTACGGAGGCGGTAAGACCCTGCGTGACGGTATGGGTTTTGACTGTGAATTGACTAGTGCAGCCGGTGCACCAGATCTGGTGATCACTAGCGTGACCATCGTCGATGCCATTCAAGGGGTGGTCAAAGCCGACGTCGGCATTAAAAACGGCCACATTTGCGGCATCGGTAAAGCGGGTAACCCATCCATCATGGATGGCGTAACGGCAGGACTGGCCTGTGGTCCTGGTACTGAGGCTATCTCCGGTGAGCACCTGCTGCTGACTGCGGGTGGTATTGATGCCCACGTCCATTTTATCTCACCACAACAAGCAGAAGCGGCTCTAAGCAACGGCGTTACGACCTTATTCGGTGGTGGTGTTGGCCCAACAGACGGCACCAACGGTACCACTATCACGCCAGGAGTGTGGAACATTGAGATGATGATGCGCGCCTTTGACGACTGGCCTGTCAATGCGGGTCTTCTGGCGAAGGGTAACAGTTCTGCGCTTGCGCCTATCTACGAGCAGATCGAAGCTGGTGCCGCTGGCCTGAAAATTCACGAGGACTGGGGCAGCACACCGGGTGCCATCCGTGCATCACTGACTGCGGCCGACGAACTGGACGTTCAGGTGTGTATCCACACCGATACCCTGAACGAAGCCGGCTTTGTGGAAAACACCATCGCGGCATTCGAAGGCCGCACCATCCACACCTATCACACAGAGGGTGCAGGTGGTGGCCACGCACCGGACATCATCCGCGTTGCAAGCCTTAACAACGTGATACCAAGTTCGACAAACCCAACTATTCCATACGGTATCAACTCACAGGCAGAACTGTTCGATATGACAATGATATGTCACAACCTTAGTCCGAAAATACCGACTGACGTTGCGTTTGCAGAAAGTCGCATCCGCTCAGAAACCATTGCAGCAGAAAACG
Source organism: Vibrio sp. PNB23_22_6 (assembly GCF_052877535.1). Taxonomy (NCBI): domain Bacteria; kingdom Pseudomonadati; phylum Pseudomonadota; class Gammaproteobacteria; order Vibrionales; family Vibrionaceae; genus Vibrio; species Vibrio sp. PNB23_22_6. The sequence continues at coordinate 78,518 of NZ_JBNFXP010000004.1, forward strand.
TACTTCACGACATGGGTGCGATTTCTATCCTCTCGAGTGACTCTCAAGCCATGGGCCGGGTGGGTGAGAACTGGTTGCGTACCATTCAGGCGGCTGATGTCATGAAAAAGCTGCGCGGAAAATTGTCTGAAGATGAAGAAGGCAACGATAACTTCCGTGTACTTCGCTATGTCGCGAAAGTGACCACTAACCCCGCGATTGCTCAGGGTATCAATCACCTTGTGGGCAGTGTGGAAGTGGGTAAATTTGCGGACCTAGTGCTTTGGGATCCTGCGTTCTTTGGCGCCAAACCTAAGATGGTGATCAAAGGCGGCCTGATTTCATGGTCGTTGATGGGCGATCCAAACGCCTCTCTGCCAACGCCGCAACCGGTTAATTACCGTCCGATGTTCGGCACCATGGGTTCAGCGAAGCACAAAACCCGCATCACCTTTACCTCCACCATCGCGCATGAAAATGGTGTGCAAGATCGCTACCAGCTAAAGTCCATTGTTGAACCTGTCTACTCGACACGTGCCGTGACGAAGAAACATATGGTTCGTAACAGTGAAACACCGCAGATCGAAGTGAACCCGGAAACGTTTGCAGTGACGGTCAACGGGGAACACGCAACGGTAGAGCCCGTCGAATCGATTGCGTTGAATCAGTTGTACTTCTTTAGCTGATATGAGGATAGAAACTAAGTAATGACAGCCTTAGATGTTATTTGGGTGGGGATCGGAGGTGGCGCAGGCTCAGTCCTTCGCTGGCAAGTGGGGAAGTGGATCACAGACAGATACAAAACCACATTTCCGCTCTCGACTTTCTTTCTCAACATATCGGGCGCTTTTGTTATTGCTTACCTATCGGTTCTGTTCAGTGTTGACTGGCAGAACCGATTCGGTGAGCCACTAAATGCTTTGATACTTACAGGCTTTCTCGGTGGTTACACCACGTTCAGTTCAATGCAGCTAGATGCGCTTAAATTGGTCGAAAATGGCAACAAAACCTTGGCCATTTTCTACTTAATTAGCAGCACGTGTGCGGGTTTGGTCGCTGCACTTGTCGGTGTTTGGCTTGCGTTGCATGCGGGGTGACACATGAACGGATTGTTTATTTTGGTGTTCATCGGTGGGTTTGTAGGTGCCGTCACGAGGGAGTTCATCATGTTAGTCACGCCCAAGCTGGCTGATGGTTTCCCCCTCGACATTTTTATCGCCAACATCGTTGCGTCTTTTTTGCTCGGTTTTGCAACGGGTCACCACAGGGGGAAACGTATTTCGGATGAACAGATTCTGTTGTTTGGTACAGGCGGGCTTGGAGGAATGTCTACCTTCTCAAGTTTTGCCTATGGCGCAGTCAGCGAGATCAGTAAGCCTGAGGGGGTACTGATATCAGTAGGGTATTTGATTGCCAGTTTGGTGGTGGGATTTTTCGCAGTCTACATAGGGATGCGAATCGCTTCGGCGACTGAAAGATAAATGCGCAAGCAGAACTAGGAGATAAAAAATGATAATGGTTGAACAAATTATTGGTAACGCGAAGGACGCGCAATGGGCTAATACGCTCAATGGATACGAACTAGACCAACTGCACCTGGAGCAGTGGGAAGCACCTAAAAACCGTATCCGTAAAAAATCCAAAAAAGGGCTCGAAATCGCGATTTCACTTCCCCGCGACCAACAACTGAAAAACAACGACATTTTATACATTGACGAAGATAACCGCATTGTTGTCGTGACGGATATCAGCCTGAAAGACGTCATGGTTATCCGTTTGGACCAGTTTGACGACAAAGACGATTGGACAAAATTGGTTTTCCAACTAGGTCATGCGTTAGGTAATCAGCATTGGCCAGCCATCTTCAAAGACAATGTGGTTTACGTGCCTTTCTATGTCGATAGAAAAATCATGAGTTCAGTAATCCGTACCCATGCATTTGAAGGGATCAGTTTCGACTTTGCATCTGGGGATGAAATCGCACCGCTGCTTGACCCAAGTGAAATGCGATTGCTTTTTGCTGGCGCAGAGGCTTCAACGCACGATCATAGTCATGGACACCATCACGACTAGACGCTGATTCGCCGCACTGTAAACGGAGTTATTTATATGCAGCAATTGTCCTTAACACAGCTCGTCAGAATGGTTCAGCTCACCGACTCTGCGTTACCTATCGGTAATTTTGCGTTCTCCAATGGCTTGGAGTCAGCGTTGCAACTGGGCGTGGTGTCAGACGCCAAGACGTTGAAGTCATTCACCCAAACAGTTCTCAAGCAAAGTGGCCGTCTTGACGGCGTTGCCTTACTTCATGCGCACAGGGCTGCATTAAAGAACGACTTCGACAAGATTCTGGAGATTGATCAGGAGCTTTGGTCTCGTCGTGTTGGTGAAGAGCAACAACTGATGGTTAGCAGAATTGGTCGCAAGTTCGCTGAGCTGGTGGAGAAAACTGCGCCATCACCGCTACTCTCCCGCTGGTTGAATGCTATTCGAGAAGAGAATACCCCGGGTTGTTTTGGTACCTCGCACGCTATCATTTTTTCTGAGATGGGTATTGATGAGCGACAGACGTTTGCCGTCCATCAATATGGTGTGGCCTCGATGGTATTGAGCGCAGCAATCCGCCTGATGAAAATCGACCACTACGACACCCAAAAAATACTGTTTGAAATTAATGAAAGTCTCGACGACGAATACGATGCTATCTCGCTAAAAACACTTGATGACATGAACTCGTTTGCGCCAACGTTGGATTGTCTGATGGGGCATCACACGCAGGCACATGTACGTATGTTTATGAACTAAATTTGTCCGTATGTCACATTCAAAAGGAATTAACAATGAAAAAAATTACGCGTATTGGTATCGGTGGCCCAGTTGGTTCAGGAAAAACAGCCATCATTGAAGCCATCACACCACGCCTTATCGCTCTGGGACTGAAACCTCTCATCATCACTAATGACGTTGTTACCACTGAGGATGCTAAACAGGTTCAACGCACGCTGAAAGGCGTGTTGGTAGAAGAAAAAATTCTGGGTGTGGAAACGGGGGCTTGCCCACACACCGCGGTGCGCGAAGACCCATCAATGAACATTGCCGCTGTAGAAGAAATGGAACAAAAGTATCCATACAGCGATGTGATTTTCATTGAGTCAGGCGGAGATAATTTGACTCTTACGTTTAGCCCGGCGCTGGCTGACTTCTACATCTACGTTATCGATGTGGCGGCAGGGGATAAAATTCCGCGTAAAAACGGGGCAGGTGTTTGTCAGTCAGACATTCTGGTGATCAACAAGCAAGATCTTGCCCCCTATGTCGGCGCCGATCTGTCGGTCATGGAGCGTGACTCCAAGCTGATGCGTGGCGACAAGCCGTTTATTTTCACTAACTGCAAAACTGGTGAAGGTATCGACAATCTTATCCAACTGATCATGAACATGGCGTTGTTTGACATCGAGTATGATGCAAGCCTACTGGAGTTGGATGGCGACTATGCATGATAAATTAAAGCTAGTTTCAAATGCTTATGAACTAGACAATTATCGTGATGAACCGAAACAAATGCGCTCCGCAGCGCCCGGTAAGGTGGGTGAGCTTAAGCTCACCTTCACCAAAAGCGGTGATCGTTCTGTTCTAAGCCACCTTTACCGTGTGGTGCCTCTATTGGTCCAAAAAGCCCTATACTGGGACAACGAAATGCCAGAACTGCCGATCTGCTCGATGATTTCGGTTGGCGGTGGTGTTTTACAGGGCGACAGGTACCACATCGATATCAATGTGGAAGAAGGCGCTTGTGCCCACGTGACGTCTCAAGGGGCGAATCGTATCCACCAGATGGATGCCAACTATGCAGCGCAATACCAGAGCATTACGGTCGGGCCCGAAGGGTATTTGGAGTTCATGCCAGATTTCACCATTCTTTACAAAGACTCGCGCTACATTTCCCAAACCGACATTGTTATTTCCCCTGGGGCAAGCTTGCTTTACTCGGAAATGGTCATGCTTGGGCGCCTGCATCACCAGGAAGAGCGTATGGAGTTTGATCTGCTGTCACTGCTGACACGTGTTAAGACCCCAGACGGTAAAAACCTGTTCACTGAGAAAATCCTGCTTGAGCCGGAAAGCGATTTTCCTGAGAAGGTCGGTGAAATCATTGGCTTCAATGTGTTTGCTAACGTCATTTGTCTGACATCGAAAGAGCAGGCTGATGAAATTCGCCGCGAATACAAGGCCTTTTTCGCTGAAGACAAGTCTGTGTATGCCTCTATCTCTAACCTGCCAAACTCTGCGGGCATCATGCTGCGAGTCGTCGGGACGGAGAGTTATCTGGTGCGTGATCAGGTGACCCAATTCTGGCGGGTATGCAGAAAAGCAATTAAGAAACGCGATCTGCCGAGAAAGTTTGTCTGGAACTAAACAGGGGTAGAGAAATGAATAATTTTGTCACTTATTGCTTGAGAGGAACCAGCCAGGTGTTCTTTATGAACAATGCGCTGACGGGGGTTCTCTTTGCTTTTGCAATTGCTTACGCCTCTTTTGTTTCAGGACAATGGTCGACGGCGATTGGCGCGTTGCTCGGAGTGGTGATGGCGACAGCGGTTGCCGTTTGGCTAAAGCTTGATAAGGAGATGATTGAGTCAGGTCTGTATGGCTTTAACGGGGTGTTGTTTGGTATTGCACTTCCGACGTTTATTGCCAACTCAGTCGCCCTTTGGGTTCTTATTTTGGTTGGCGCAGCGTTCAGTGTAGTGGTGACTGAGGCGTTTAAAAACACCTTGACGAAAAAGCTTGGTATACCCGGGTCGACTGGGCCTTTTGTTCTGTGTGGCTGGCTGTTTATGGTCGCCGCATATAATTTCGGCCATGTTGATGTCTCAATGTATCCAAAGCCAGTGATTCCGACGGATTATGTGTCCGGAGAGATGTTTTTCCCATCCTTGTCTGAGTTGGTCACCATCTTTTTTAAAAACATCGGTGAGGTATATCTCCTTGGTTCTGCGGTTAGTGGTGCAATCATTCTGGCGGGCATCTTCATTGCGTCAATTCCTGCTGGGGTTGCTGCTGTTGGTGGTTCCATCGTTGCTATCGTGTTTGCCATCATCTTGGGGGCTAACCCAAATGCGGTAAGCGCAGGGCTTTACGGATTCAGCCCCGTACTGACTGCTATGGCAATCGGCGTGATATTTATGCCTGTCTCCACGCGAACGACGATGTTTGCCTTGTTTGCCACCATTATTACCGTTGTGCTGCAAGCCTCGTTCGACATTTTGATGCAGCCAGATGGCCTGCCTTCTTTCACCTTCCCGTATGTCTTTACGCTGTATGTCTTTATGGCAGCGAAAAACGTGATGGAAGTTGGAACAGAAAGCAAGGATTAACCCCTCAGGGGTTTAAGGATAGACATTATGCATATGAATGACGCGCTCATCTCTGCGTCTGTTGCTTTGCCCCTAATTGGTGTGGCTGCGGGTGCGATTGTAATGAGCTGTTATAAAGTGCAGCAAGAGGTGCAGGTTAATTCAAAACTCGTTGTCATGATGGCGGTGCTTGGTGCGTTTGTTTTCGCCGTTCAGATGGTGAATTTTGCTATTCCTGGCACTGGGGCCAGTGGGCACATGGCAGGGTCAATATTGCTGTCTGCGTTGCTTGGACCGTTTGCCGGGTTTGTCGTGATCTCTTCGGTGCTGATTATTCAGGCGCTCTTTTTTGCCGATGGTGGGCTGCTTGCTCTTGGGGCCAATATCGTCAACGTCGGTCTGATCCCTTGCTTCCTGATTTACCCTCTTATTTGGTGGCCGCTGACCTCACTGAAAGCGGGAAAATTGTTCCTGTTTATCGCGTCAATCACCGCGGGTGTGCTGATGATGGTGCTTGGCGCGACAGGCATTGCCGTGATGACGCATGTCAGTGGCATCACTCATCTGCCGTTGGTGGAGTTTTTGGCTCTGATCGTGCCTATCCATCTGGTCATTGGTCTGTTTGAGGGAGTTATCACTGCGACAATCCTTCACTTTGCGTTGACCAACGATGATATCAAGCAGTTTCGCCCGATGTTGAGTGCGGAGCGCCAGAGCAGGTTTACCTCTGTGATGCTGCTGTGCTCTTTGATAGTGGGGGGCATGTTGAGCCTCTTTGCATCAGGAAACCCTGACGGCATGGAGTGGACAGTGGAAAAAATGGCCCACAATTCGCTCATCACCTTTGCCCCCGAGCCTGTGAATGACGTTCAGCAATCGCTAAGTTTTTTCTCTGATTATGATTTGAACGGAAAATTTCCGGTCATGGAAACGTCGATGGCAGGGATATTTGGGAGCGTATGCACGCTGGTATTTATCATGTCGTTGTTTTATTTGATTAAATTCATTTCAAAACGCGATAACTGACGGAAAGCCAATGAAACTGTTGCAGTTATCACTTCGTAATTATCGAAGTATCGATGATTACAGCCGAAAGGATAATTTCATTACCCAACTGGACCCGCGGGCGAAGATCATCAGCGCGCTTGTTGTACTAATAGCGATAGTCAGTCAGGGAAGCTACTCAGTGACATCGCTGCTTCCTTTGCTGCTGTTCCCTGTTGTCATTATGGCGCTGGCGGATATTCCGTTCAAATTCCTGTCCGGAAAACTGCTGGTGATGTTGCCTTTCAGCCTCATGCTCGGGGTATTGAATCCTTTGTTGGACCAAGGGCAGTGGTTGACGCCGTGGGGGAGTGTGGTGTCCTCGGGGTGGCTGTCGCTAATCTCGATTGTCTTGAGGGTGTTGCTGTGCGTGTCTATTTCTCTCTTGCTGTTCAGCTCGACGGGGATCAAACCGATAGTGACGGCACTGCAGCGCATGAAAGTGCCCCGTGTTCTTACCACGCAAATTTATTTGCTCTACCAATTCTTCTTTGTGGTGGCAGAGGAATTTATCGCCATGTTACAGGCATACAGCCTACGCAAGGTGAAGAAAGAAAATGCCGTCCCGTTTGGGTTTTATAGCCAATTGTTGAAAATCCTTTTTGTCAAGTCGATGAACAGGTGCATTCGTATTCATCAAGGCATGTTGGCCAGAGGATTTACCGGACAGTTACACGAACACACGAGTCTTTCATGGCAGATGAAAGACTCTCTCTGGACGGTATTTTGGCTTTTCTTTTCATTTATTTGTTGGAAATACAACGTTGTCACCCAGTTGGGCAGCGTCTTTATGGGATAGAAAATGAGCCATCATCTGATTACATTTGACGACATTAGCTATGAGTACGACGACGGTAGTTTTGCCCTTGAAGGCATCAGCTTCCAGATTCATCACGGTGAGAAAATTGGATTGCTGGGGGCAAATGGTGCCGGTAAATCAACGTTAATTGGTGCTTTATCGGGTTTTATTCCGGTTACTCACGGTGCGATTTTCATTGGAAACCTAAAAGTGTGCGAGTCCAGCCTCAACACGGTTCGGCGGACGCTAGGTGTGGTATTCCAAAATCCGGACGACCAATTATTTATGCCTACGGTTTACGACGATATTGCATTTGGGTTGAAAAACCTTGGGGTGCCTGATGAAGACATTGATGCACGAGTTCGGGCTGCGCTGGTCGTAGTGGATGGGCTAAACATGATCGATAAACCACCATATAGACTATCGCTGGGGCAAAAAAAACGTGTTGCGATTGCAGGGGTTATCGCAATGGAGCCCCATGTTTTGGTACTGGATGAACCAACTAGCAGCTTAGATCCGATCGCACGGGAAAATGTCATCCGGATTATCAAATCCTTTACACACAGCCAACTCATTGCCACGCATGATCTCGACATGGTGCTTGAGGTTTGTGACCGAGTTGTTGTGCTAAAGGAAGGGAAACTGGTTTGTAGTACAAGGCCAGCCGAATTGTTCTCTGATGAAAAAGCACTGAGGGAATTTGGGTTGACGCTGCCTTTGTCGATGAAACCCGTCCAGTGCCCGGGTAAACCCACATTGTATCGCAGTAACTCATAATGTTGGTTTTGTTTTTATTAACATAGATTTAGATGCAATAGAAAGGATACGATATGGATATTTTAAACAGTGGTGATACAGCGTTTCTTTTGCTATGTACCGCGTTGGTTTTATTGATGACGCCTGGCCTTGCTTTGTTCTATGGCGGCTTGGTCCGGGAGCGTGACTCGCTCACCATCATGCTGCAAAACTTCATTTGCATGGGTGTCGTTTCCATCATTTGGGTGTTTGGTGGTTTTAGCCTCGCTTTCGGTCATGATGTAGCCGGTGTGATTGGTTCGTTAACCCAGTTTATGGGGATGAGGCACATTGGAGCACTGCCAAATGATGCGTATGCACCAAACGTTCCCTTCATTTTGTTTTTCGCCTACCAAATGATGTTTGCCATCATTACACCGGCACTCATCACTGGAGCATTTGCAGGGCGATTCCGGTTTGGGCCTTATCTGAAATTTATCATCCTGTGGACACTGCTGATTTATATTCCGGTTGCGCACTGGGTGTGGGGTGGCGGTTTCCTCTCCAAACTTGGTGTGGTGGATTTCGCCGGGGGTATTGTGGTTCACGCCACGGCGGGCGTGTCAGCGCTAGCTACGGCGTTGTATGTTGGCAAGCGTGTTAGCGTTCGCAAAGGCGAACATGAGTTGCCGGCAAACCTGCCTTTGGTGGCTGTCGGTGCCGGCTTGCTGTGGTTTGGTTGGTTTGGCTTTAACTCCGGCGGTGCCTATGCGGCAAACGAGCTTGCCGCTTACGCCTTTACCAACACCACCCTTTCTGGTTCAACGGCCATGTTGGTCTGGATGTTCTGGGAGTGGCGTGAGCGTGGCCGACCTTCCTTCTCTGGTACCTTGGTTGGGGCTGTGGCAGGTCTCGCTACCATTACACCAGCGGCAGGGTATGTTGAACCAAGCTCAGCCATATTAATCGGCTTGATTGGGGCAACTGCGTGTTACTTTGCCAAGCACATTCAGGAGAGGCTAGGCGTGGATGATGCGTTGGAAGTGTTCCGCGCCCACGGCATTGGCGGTATCGTCGGTTCCATTTTGGTGGGTGTTTTGGCAAGTGAAGCAATTGATAAAGTCGAGGCTAGCGTTTACCAAGTGTTTATCCAGATCGTGGGTGTCGTTGTGGTGTCTGTGTATTCATGGTTTATCACAATGTTTATCCTGAAGTTGGTTGACCGCAATGGTGATTTGAAAGCCCCTGATGAGATGCAAGAGAAGGGGCTTGATTTTGCCGGTTTGGGTGAGCATGCCTATCACTATGATGATGTTGGTGAGGATGACATCGTCGCTGGTGGGTTTAACGATGGGGAAGAAACCTCAGGCGAAGAAACCTCAGACGAAGAAACCCCAAAGGAAAATGGTGAACCACCCAAACAGTGATAGGACTGGGACGGTTTTCAGGCACTACGAGATAGAGTAGTACACTTACAAACACGCGGAAATCCAGAAAGGATTTCCGTTTTTTTCTGATTACTTTATGCGACACACGGCAGAGTTAGCAGTTCGGGTTTGTACAGTTGGAAGCCTTGGAAAAGGTCGAACCCCAGTGTCTTTGCTGTACGGTACGCTTCATCAGTTTTGATTTTGTCTGCCAGCAACTATTGCCAAGTTGGCATGGTAGAAAACAGAAGGAAGGATAGAGAGCGGATAACGCTCCCCTCCATCATCGACAGGGCGATATAACGGGGAGAGCGTGGTTACTTCTGAAACATTATTTCACTAGGAAGTGCTTAACGAATTCAGTAATTTTCACCATATCGTCAACCGCGATGAACTCTTCAGTGGTGTGTACTTTTGCCATACCAGTAGAAAGGTTAACCGTTGTTAGGCCTTTCTTGTTGAAGTTATTTGCATCGCTACCGCCGCCAGTGCCTTTGGTGAATGCATCGATGCCCATGTCAGCGAACGCCGCTTTGATTGCGGTTACGTGAGCATTGTCTTCTTCGATTACAAATGCATCGTAGGCGCGGCTTGATTCGATTTCGACTTCCGCACCGTGTTTTTCAGCCACAAATTCGAAGGTTGAGATCATGTGCTTCACTTGCGCGTCTAGCTTCTCACCGTTTAGTGAGCGAGCCTCCGCAACGATGGTGAGTTCAGGCATTACGATGTTGGTTGCTTGGCCGCCGTTGACCATACCGATGTTCGCGGTGGTTTCTTCATCGATACGCAGCAGATTCATTTGGTTGATAGCATCTGCCGCAACCATAATAGCGCTGATGCCTTCTTCTGGTGCAAGACCTGCGTGTGCCGGGCGACCTTTGATTGTCGCAACGATTTTTTGTTGGCCCGGTGCCGCCGTCACGATAGTACCGATAGGGCCGCCTGTATCGAGTACGATTGCTTCCGTTGACGTTACATGCGACATATCGAAGTATTCAGAACCAAACAGGCCACCTTCTTCATGTACCGTGAACGCCAATTCCAGTGTTTTGTGCTCTAGGTTTTCAGCTTGGATGCAACGAACTGCTTCCATAATGGCCGCGATACCAGATTTGTCGTCACCACCAAGAATCGTGTTGCCTTTCGAGCGGATGATGCCGTCTTCGATGATTGGCTCGATGCCAATACCCGGTGTTACGGTATCCATATGGCAGCTCATTAGAATAGAGCCTTCCTTGTTACCTTCCAAACGTGCGTATACGTTGAAACCGTTTGAAATGTGTTCTGGTACTGGAAGTTTGTGAACCGCAAAGCCGAGTTCGCCCAGTTGCTCTGCCAGTGTTTCTGCGATTTGTTTTTCGTTCATTGTTTCGCTGTCGATACGAACCAATTGACAGAAGTGTTCAACTAAACGTTCTTGATTAATTTGTGTCATTAGGTGTCTCATTCTTTCTTGGTCGAGATCGTCGCCATGAAGCTGGGATCACGAAAGGGAACAGAACTTCTCTTATTACACACCTTCTTCTAGCGAAAACTGCGTTGAATCAAAGAAGAGACCTGCCTGACATTCTTCTGACCATCAAAAATCACGAAGTGATGGTGTGGTCACGAAAGCGTAAGCGACAGGAAAAGCGAGTATGAATTGAGGGAGCAAACGAAGAACCAAAATAAATAACAATAAATGAGAAATTGTTTAAGAGCGGCACTTATCAATATATGAAAGGACTAAGCAGCCTATAACTAGTACTCAATCAACCAATGAGGGGTGCGCTATGGGTTTTTACACAAGAATACTGATTTATGTCCTGCTGATACTTGTATTGGCGAGTGCCATCATCTATAGCGTAGTTGATATTAGAAAGGAGCAATCTGAAGTAGCTGAAATTCCGATAGGAAGCTTTGAAGTGCATCTATTTTTTGACCAGCAACAAAACTATCGTTAGCTAAAAAAATTAATAAATTCAATGGATTGATGTTTTTTTAGTTGCGAATTTTGTTTGATAATTTTATTTCACTTTTAAATTCTCGAAAGCATCGATGGTTTGAGGCAGTTTGAAAGGGTACACAAAAAAACAAACACGTATCCTACATGTTCGGAGTTTCATTATGACAACAAAAACAGTTCTTAACCCTGGTCTTGAGTACAGCAACGAAGCCGTCTTATATACGGGCCATTTTATTACGGTTAACGAAGACCAACCAAAAGCGCATGCTGTGGTCGTGCAAAGTGGGAAAATACTTTTTACGGGCACTAAAGATCAGGCTGAAACATTCCTAAATACGGAAAATATCTCTTACCGTCATGACGCTCAATTTGAAGGGAAAACGATTGTTCCGGGCTTCATTGAAGCACACATGCACCCACTGATGGCGGCGCTGTTTACTGGCATGTTCGAGTATGGCGGCCAGTATGATCGCTTAGGTGTTGGTGGCAAATTACTAAAAGGCTGCTCAACGGAAGAGACGTTAAAAGCTCGCATCAAAGAATTAAAACAAGAGCATGATAATGCAGGGAAAACAGGTGACTGGCTTAACCTTTGGGGTCTTGACCCCTTGTTGATGACAGATGGCTCCATAGTCAACCGTGATTTCCTTGATTCAGTAGTTGATGACTCTCCAGTCTTTTTCATGCATGCGAGTTGCCATTTAGCAACAATGAATTCGCAAGCAATCGAAAAAGTAGGGTACAGCTTAGATGATGATCCAGAGTTTATTCTCCGTGAAAACGGTCGACTAACGGGTGACATTGCAGAGATGAAAGATCTGTATCGCGCACTGAATGTTGGCGCATTTAACTATGGCACTGATCCTGCTGTTATCGGCAAAACATTGATTGATTACGCGAACATTGCCCATTCACTCGGCGTAACGACCGTTGCTGATTGTGGCATGGGTATTCCATCTAACCCTTATCCACTGTACCAAGCACTCAGTGCAAATCCAGCATTTAAACTTCGTGTTACTGCATACCCACTTGTTGGCGTATTCAGCGTAGATGAAGTGAATGCAATGAAAGCAGAGAACAATGATCGCTTAAGCATTGGCAGCGTTAAGTACGTAAATACCGACGGCTCAATTCAAGGGTTTACCGCGAACTTGCTAGACGGTCAGACATTCTATAATGGCAAGCCAAGCACATCACTGACTCGTGACATTGAAGAGATCTATGAAGCTTCTCTTCCTTTCCATAAGGCGGGTTACAACATTTCTTTCCACTGTAACGGCAATGGTACAACAGAAAAACTGTTAGACCTTATCGAGCGTATGCAAAAAGACACGCCAATGCCAAATGCACGTCACTGCCTAGAGCACAATCAAATGGTGACTGACGAGCAAATGGACCGCATGAAAGCGCTAGGGGTTTGTCACAACCTATTTGGTACACATGTACCGGTGTGGGGGGATGTGCACGCCACTCAAACCGTGGGGCCTGAGCTTGTTAAGCGTTTGAACCCATTCCAAACGTCTGCGAAAAAAGGCATTCCGTTTTCTATCCACTGTGATGACGGTGTGACACAGGTTAACCCATTATTTATGGTGTGGGGCGCGATGAATCGTAAATGCATATTCTCTGGCAATGTGTATGGTGAAGAAGAGTGCTTGACCGCAGAGCAAGCACTGCATGCGGTAACACTAGGTGCTGCATACCTAATGGGGCATGAAGACAACAAAGGTTCGATTGTACCAGGAAAACTGGCTGATTTCGCAGTACTAGATGCAGATCCTTTGAATACGCCTAAAGAGCAGATCAAAGACATTCACGTTCATGCAACGGTATTGGGCGGTGAAGTGACAGTACACCCACGTATAGCAACGTCAGTGAAAGAAACAGAAATGGCTTAACACCAACATAAACGCACTTTCACTTAACTCAAAGAGCACGCACAGTGCTCTTTTTTTATGTCTGTTAAAAGGCTTAGTCAGAAACTAAGGTGAAAGGCCCGGAGATGGAAGCGACATGCTCTAGCGAGGAAGCTAAGGTGAGCCCAATTGGTATTGGTAAGTGGTCGGATTATTGTGCACGAAAACATGCTTAGAGAAGGTGTTAATGGTGATCACTTACGGCGCTAAAGGTAGAGTACTTTCCCGACCAATAGTGAAATACAGCGCGCTATGATTTTTAAACCGCAGCAAAGCACCAATAGACATACTTACCCGATACGCGTATAGGTTGTTAGATATATGACGTAGTGCGCGTCGAGACTCAACGTTGAACCTGTGACGGCATCGTCTGCATTGGGCACTGAGAGCGCGCTGTCTGAACATATTGAGGGCACCTCAGGCAAACCAAGGAAGCTCACGCAATGGCACTTTACTGCGTTGTTCTTCCCTGATTGTTTGCGTCAGCGGCTGTTAGAGATAGAACTAACAGAATGCACTGAGTAAAGCACTTGAAGTTATTTGGGAGTCAGTATGAAAGAGAGACTTTAGGCCAACCATGGGAGGCTGGCCTATGATGCTAGTTACTTTAAAGGTAGGGCTTGTTTAAGTGGCAGGGGAAGAGGGGTAATGCTTGACTTATGTATTCTGGTGCTCATGTATCCGCCGATCAGCGCTAGTAGCGCGAGAGTCATCATCGCAAGGTTAAAGCCGAGCACTCTTGCATTGGCATTCGCTTTCAATAGGTAACTCGCTTGATGGTTATCGAGTTGGTAACGGTCAATTAAAATATCGACCCTCGCATTGTCAATATACGGAACATGGGAGACTTGCTTTAAGTCGGACACAAACGAAGTTGGGTAGTATGTGGAAATTTCTTGATTGGAGCGAATAGTGTTATCCATCGTCCACTGATTTATTCCCCCAAACAGACTTATCCCAAGCACTAGGCCAATGTTTCTCACCGTTGCTTGTAATCCGCCGGATTGCTCAGCATCACGTTCACCTAATGCATTTGTGATAATTACTGGGCATTGTGACGCCAAGATTCCCATTGATGCGCCAAGAAGTGCCATACCGATATAAAAAGACCCTAAGATTTGGTCACTTTGGCTTGATAAAAGCAATGTCGCGCCAGCGGTAAACATCCCCATAAACGCGATCTGACACAGTTTTTTAGGTGATTGATGCTTGAAAAACAGTGGAGTGGCGACGGACAAGAAAATCATACACGCGGAGAACAGTAGAATGATGCCACCAGAATGCGCCGAAGAGAGAGAAATTGCGACCTGCAAGTAAGTGACAACAACAAAACTACTGCCGCCCAGTGCGATATACATTAAAGAGAGCACGATAAAACCGGTACGTGATGCACTGTTTATAAACCAACTAATAGGCAGCAGTGCGTATCCATAGGCTCGTTCAAAGCGAATTTGCTGAAATATGAAAATGCCGAATAAGAAGCAGCCAAGTCCTAGTAGAAACAGTGCTGGGCTGATAGGAAAAATAAAGCTAAGCCATGATGGCGTATTCGCGCCATTTAAGACCAATATCGCTCCCCAGTAAGGCATTTTTATTAAGCTAAACGAGATCATTACCGTGCTGATTGCTCCAAGACTCGCACCTAAAATATCAAACTTAGCGGGTTGGTTGGTGTGAATCGGGCGGATACAAAATATCGCCGTCAGTAAACTTAAAAAATAACAAATGGCAATGAGCACGAAAGGCCAGTACCAGTGGGTATTATCGTGTAGCCAACCACTCACCAAAGGGATCAACGCGGCAGCCAGTCCAGTTGCAGCCGCCATTAAACCGAAACCGACCGCTCGGTTTTTACCGGGAAAGTGCGCAACGACAAGGGCGAGAACCGCAGGCAATATTAACGCAGAGGCAATACCGGCAAGTGGTCGTACAAATAAGGAAATGGTCGACATATTGTCGATGGTGATAAAACCAATGGTTGAGATGAGGCCGACAGAGGTGCCTAAAATAAGCAGTCGTCTCCAACCAATGATCAGCCCCAGCGCACTGGCAGATAACATGAAAGCTGCGCCTACAAGCGGTTGGACCGTACCCAAAAATTGAATATTTGAGATATCAGTTTGAAAGAGTTGCACTAATGCCGAAGTGGAAATCGAAAGGTTTGCGACATCGGCTGAGAGTGTGAATTGTGCTAGGCACAGAGCGATGAGCAGCCAGCTCTTATTCTCTTTTGTATTTTCCATAGCGCCTCACTTAGTGACTGAGGAAAGGTAGGGGTTAAAACTAAGAAAGCCCCGGCGTACCCGGGGCGAATAAGAACGTAAACTAGCTCTTCATTAACGATCTCTGGGGGAGTTTAGAACATAGTGCCAAACCACCAAGCATCAGACCGATAAGTGCAAATAGAGCGTAGTGAACAGACTGCAAGCGTGATTCTGCCATTACTTCAATCACAATGCGTTGCTCCTCTTTATCGGCAATCAAGTTTTCCATCAGGTCAACAGCCATCGCATTTGACACAAATGGCAATGAAGGTTGCTCAATAATGATTTGTTTTGTTTCAGCAGACAGAGCCTCATGTTCCGCCACGTTAGACTTAATTGCGCCAGTGAGAGAGAACAGCATAACAGAGCCTAAAATTGCAACGCCGAATGCTTGTCCCACATTACGTGATGTCGCTTGGATGCCGCCAGACTGCTGCGCTTCACGCTCATCAAGCGCTGAAGTAACTACGATGGATGCTTGAGATGCCAATAGACCTGCACCAGTACCAAAAATAGTCAGAGAGATGTATTGCCAGAAGGTGATGCCTTCCGTAGTGAAGCCAAGGAACATGAGCGCAGTACCGGCTGCCGCAATGATAAAGCCTAACTGGCATACGCGTTGACAAGTCCAGTTGGAAAGTTTTGCAGGTGCACCTAAGGAACCGATCATCATACCCAAAGCGAACGCACACAGAGCCATGCCGGAAGAGAACGCGCTCATGCCAGCGACAAGCTGCATGTATGACACGTTAATGAAGCCTGTCGCACCGAATAGCAGGAAGATGGTTGCGCATAGCACTAAACCAACCACGACTTGCGGGTTCTTAACATAAGAAGATGGAAGAAGTGGCGTACCACCTTGTGCTTCAAAGCGACGCTCCCACACCATCAGTGCTTTTAGAATACCAGCGCCAAGCAGAACGGTTGGAATTGCTGGAGATAAGCCAAAGATGCTGAAGTCAGTAAGCGGCGCAACCAGACCCCACTCAGAAATCTTCAGAAGACCGGTTACAAAACAAAGCAAGCCAATACCCGCGAGTGCAATGCCGACCGTATCCAGTTTGCCTTTAAATGGGCTAGCGTCAAGCGTAGGTAGTTTCATGCTGCCAAACATAACCAGTAAGCAGTAAACGCCCAAGCCCATAAACGCCACACGGAAACTGGCAACATCAAGGATGAACCCGAAGAGCAGTGGAGTGATAGCACTGGCAAGACCGACTAATGCGGCAATGGCGGAGAATGCGATCGCTTGGTCTTTACCTTTATAGATACCAGCAACATTTGCCAGCACAGCAGGGATTAGCAAACAAGCACCTAAACCAGCGCCAACGCGTGCGCCGTAGTTCAAGATTTCCATATTCGGTGCGAAAGCTGCCCCAAAGGAAGCGGCAGCTAGCATGCCAGCGCCGATGACCATTTGGCGTTTCCAGCCAATAATAAGACCGATCAGACCACCTGCTATCATGCCAGCACCAGCGATAAGCGGGTACATAGCATTGGCCATTTGAATTTGTGGCATAGTCGCCCCGTGAAGCGCGATGAGCGCATCTGTAGAAATCGCTAAGCCTGAATTATCTGCCATTGTTGAAAACTGGGCAGCAAGAAGAACAATCAGAGGGAACCATTTGGCTAGCCCTGATTTTTCTTCCTGTTTAGGAAGGGTAGAAGCGGATACCGTCATAGTAGATACCTTTTGGTTGAAGAGCAAAAGCTCACGTCGTTATAGTTATGAATTAATCATCACCGTTATTTAACCGCGTGTGGTTGCTTTCGCTCCAACCAAAAAAAGTATCTTTAGAAGAAAAAAAATTGTATTTGTAAATTAATAGGTAAAAAAAGCTAAAATCACTCTAACCATCTGACTTTCTTGTTAAAATATAAGATACGTCTATTCCATTACTTTGCTGGACATCAAGGAAAATTCGCCCTTCATCCAGTCGCCATGTATTCAATCGAAGTAACGTACCCCCTATAGGGACGTCTAACTTGGTATTTTCGATGAACGCCTCAAGTCCTTCCACATGCCGATTCTCAATATCGAAATGAGCGCTGATATGTTCACGTTGACGCATCACTAAGGTTCCGTCGTAGGTGTAGCTGAATTCTTTGTATTGGTTGTGAATGGAAAGGCGAATTTTCCCGCCTTTGATCAGTAGGAAAGCACTACTGTCGATCTTTTTGTCATTGATATAGATCGCACCGTCACCTTGCCATCCACCTTCATATACCCGAAATGGGTCATTCAAAACGTAATAGGTTTTAGTGCCAAGCAAACACGAAAGGACGATCACCAAGGCGAGTATTAATAATTTCAAAAGTCGACTTTTTGGCACTTCAATACTCCTTCTATTTGAGAACACACGCGATAAAAGGCGTCTTGTTTGACTACATATTTGACGGGCCCAACGGAGTCGAGCTGCAGCGTCTCTAGCTCGTCAGGCGTAGCATCAAACAAAACCCAGTGTTTTCCTTGCTGGTGGCTGACTCGAGAAGGTTCAGTAACGAAGAGACCAGAGGCGGAGAGGGCAAACGATGCAATTCCGACGGCGATTGTTACCGTAAAAAAACGCAGCGATGGTAAGTGATGAATACTTAAAGTAGCGTCGGTATTTGTTACGTTTTCCGCGTTATCTGCCGAGATTTGCGTTTGTGCTTCAACACGCACTGTCGCCTCTTTGCACTCATCGAGTTGAGGAGCGACAGAAAGCACATAACCTTGCTTGGGGATGGTTCTAATAAGATTACGCTCAACGTCTTGCAGCGAAAACCTAAGCGCTTTGACGGTTTGGTTTATGGTTGCGTTGGTTGCGTAAGAATCTTTCCATAGTGTCTCTTCAATGGATGCGCGAGACAGAACGTCAGGAAACGTCTTAATCAACTCATGAAGCAAGTTGGCTTCTCTAGCGCGTAGTCGAGATAAGTCTCCTTGTTTTTCAATCACTCCGGAAGTGGGTGAAAAGGATATATCACCGATTTTATATACCGGTGGCTCCAAGGATAGATTCGTCATTTTATGTTCTCTTCATCATTGTTACGCAAAATATGCTAACCGAGAACCATGATTGGAGCATTTGATCCACGGCAATAAATTCTTTGCATCAAAATGCAAAAAGCCAAAAATGAGGATTGGGTCATTTGGCTATTCAATAATAAGTGACTATAAATATAGTGAAATTTTTATGGTCAATATTTCCGTACTATCGATTAGTTGGTGGCATGGCTCTTGTGGCGAGAAGTCTTTCAAAAAAATAAGGTTAATTAACCAGTTAGTTACTACATGCGGTGTGAATATTTTTTTTCATTTATTGTTCTTTTATTTTGTTATCGAAGTCAGGCGGTTTTCCCTAGAGTGGTTTGGAATTTGGCTCGTTGAAGCCAAGAACCAATAACGCACAATAGGTTTTTGACCATGATTAATTATAAAAATATAACATTAAGTAGTGCACTTATACTCTTTACTTCCAATGTATTTGCAGATGAACACATTAGCCCTGAAGATGCGCCGGATCCAGGTGACCATACCAAAGTCTCTTCTGTGTTGAACATCACTTACGGTAAACAAAGTTTTACTGAAGAAGATAACGATTTTGTTCAAATTCAAGGCCAGATGTCTGGCGGGAAAAGTAATGGCAATCTGTTTTTGGGGCAGTTAACCGTTCAGGGCCAGGAGAATGGCAAAGTTGGTAGCGACGATTTTAATTTGTCACAAGTACGCGCAAGGTACTTTGAAGTTACCCATACAGAGTGGCAGCATGCCCCAATGGCTGGTATATCACTTGATTATATTGAAACCAGTTTTACGGACGCGATATCGGATCGACTGTTTGCGGTAGGCGGTTTGATTCGTGTCGACACCCCATTTAAAAACTGGTTATCTTTTCCAATTTTGGCGGGGGCGGTCGGGCAAAATAACAGTACTTACAGCCGACTGGGCTTAGTGGATGATTACACTTGGGGCGTGCAGTTCAATTTCTTAAACTCCATTTATCTGCATAAAAATGGTACGCACGTGCAAATCAACCCGCAATTTAGTTCATTAGACTTTGGTGGGGAGGTTGGCACAATCAATCAGTTGCAATTGGACCTTGCGTTTCAGACCCCGTTTACAGACAACCGTAAACACTGGGGTAAAGTCACCTATACCGAGTATTTTGATGATGCCGAGCAAAGCTTTGGGCACAACAGGCAGGGAACGGAGCTGAAGTTTACTTATAGTTATTACTTCTAAGTTCCGTGCGAATGGCATGAATTAGGGAAAGAGGCGGTCAATTTGACCACCTCTTTACTTACCATAGCAGGACATACGATTATGCGGGAATGTCTTTCGCGACTTGATCAAGTGTGTCGACAATGACATCAATGTGCTCTTTTTTAATAACAAGCGGGGGGGGATAGGGCAATGGTGTTGCCCATACTACGAACCATTACGCCTTTGTCATAGCACTGTTTTTGGATATCGAAACCTATTGGTTTTCCATGAGAAGCATCGGAAAATTGAACGGCACCAATTAACCCGTCATTACGAATGTCCACAATCGAGTCGATACCTTTTAGAGAATGCAAGCCTTCCTGGAAGTACTGGCCAATCTCACCTTTTATCCATAATTCAGTTAGAAGACTTAGAGCCTTACCCGGCGGGGATCCGAGCTCAAGCAGTACTAAAAGATGGTACGTTAGTGCACGACTTTTTGTTTGCCGAAAGTGCACGCAGTCTTCACGTTTGTAATGCGCCGTCCCCAGCCGCAACCTCTGCGATTCCAATTGGTGGCTACATTTGTGACAAAATTGCTGAAAAGCAACAGCTACCAACTTCTATGAAGATTGCAGATGTCGCTTAGCTAGCATCCCCTCCTTCTAGCAAAGGAGGGACGATGAACATTACTGATTTTGTTGTTGATAAAAATTTCGCATCGTTTTAATAAATAGGGAGCGAATTTTATTCACAGCGATGGTCTTCTTTGTTATCGCCATGACTTCCAAGCGATAGAAACGATGCTCGGGTGTGATGGCGATCAACTCTCCAGTTTCTACGTATGGCTTTGCATAACGCTCTGGTAAATAGCCGATATAGCGAGAGGATAGTAGCAACGCCAGTCGTGATTCATAGTTGTAGGCCGTCGCTTTTAAGTTCATGTTCGCTAAATGACCATTGATCTTCTCTTGTGTTTTCATTCCAGCGTATACCACCGGAAACTCGTTAATGACTTCATCCGTCAGTTTTTCATCAGACAAAGTGGCTAACGGATTGTCTTTGCTGCAATAGAGATAGAATATATCAGTATAGATATGATCGTATTCTAACCCTTCTAACTCCCTGTGATAGGGAATAAACCCAATATCTGCCTCTTCTTGCATAACCATTCTTTCAATTTCTGTCATCCTCGCGACTTCGGCAGTCAGATATACTTCCTGGGCTAGCTTAGCGAACTTTCGAATCACCAACGGCATGCCAGCACGAGGGTCAAGGCTGATAGTATCACTAAATAAAACAGTCAAATTACCAGAAAGTTGAATGTCTAAATGGTTAATTGTATTTCTGAAATCTTCGAGTTCCCCTAACAGCTTTACGGTCGCTTCATACACCACAATCCCTTCCTCAGTTAAGGCAAAACCTGCGCGACCGCGCCGGCATAACGTTAGGTTAAGCCGTGATTCTAAGTTTGAAATGTGAATGCTGATGGTTGAGCGACTGATGTTTAATTCTGTTTCGGCGGCAGAGAATCCACCGCAATCAGCAACGACTTTGAATATCTTAAGTTGTTTGATTTCGTAGTCGCCGATTTGCCCCACTGGAGAAGGGTTTTTTGTCATTGTTTTAGCCCCTTAAAACTTCATGTTTAGAGAACAATACTTATCTCGGCTGAATGTTTGTTATTATTTTGTTGTATAAAAGGGTGATTATGCGTAATTTCTAATCACAAATCTTTGAAGTTGCTAATATTTCTAACAGAGGGTGATTGAATGATGGCAGAGTTAAGTTTGGTATTTTCCCAAGGCTATATAGATGGTGAGTGGGTAGACGCAAAAAGTGGGCAGCAAGTTAATGTCGTAAACCCAGCAACAGGCACTGTGATCACACAAGTTCCGGACATGGGAGCGGAAGATGCAGAATCAGCAGTACAGTCTGCTCATCACGCTTTTTTATCTTGGAAGAAAACCAGCGGCAAGGAACGCGCAAACTTACTTAGAAAATGGTTTGAACTCATCGTATCAAATGCAGAGTCTTTAGCCGTGCTATTAACGAGCGAGCAAGGTAAGCCTTACAAAGAGTCTTACGGTGAAGTCATGTATGGCGCGTCATTCATCGAATGGTTTGGGGAAGAGGCAAAACGAACCTATGGCGATAACATCCCAGCAGCCAACCCAAACAATCGTTATATGACCATTAAGCAACCTGTTGGGGTGGTCGCGGCGATAACGCCTTGGAACTTTCCTATTGCGATGATCACTCGTAAAGTTGGCCCGGCGCTAGCGGCGGGTTGTACGGTTGTCGTGAAACCGGGAGAAGACACACCACTGTGTGCGCTTGCCTTGGCTGCACTCGCTGAGCAAGCTGGAATACCCAAAGGCGTAATTAACGTGGTGACCACGGCTAATCCAGCGGAGGTTGGAGAGGTACTTTGTCGTCATCCTTTGGTGAGAAAAGTCTCGTTTACAGGGTCGACACCAGTAGGGAAATTTATTCTCAGTCAGACCGCTGAAACGGTAAAGAAAGTGTCGATGGAGTTGGGTGGGAATGCGCCATTTATCGTGTTTGAAGATGCGGATATCGACAAGGCCGTGCAAGGCGCACTGATTTCTAAATATCGTAATGCTGGGCAAACTTGTGTCTGTACCAACCGCTTGTATATTCATGATGCCATTTACGATGAGTTTATGAATCGCTATTCAACGGCGGTGTCGAATTTGGTCGTCGGTAATGGTCTAGATTCAGAGACGGATATTGGACCGTTGATTAATGATAGAGCGGTGAAGAAGGTGTCAGGGCTGGTGGCAAGAGCAATAGAGCAAGGTGCAACTCTGACGCTTGGTGGCCAGGTATCTGAGTTTGGCGCGCAGTTCTATCAGCCAACTATTTTGACTGACGTAACCGAGGAAATGGAAGTCGCACATCAAGAGTTGTTTGGTCCCGTAACGACGGTATTCCGATTTACTCAAGAATCTGACGTGATCGAAAGGGCCAACAATACGCCTTATGGGCTAGCCGCTTATTTTTATACGCGTGACCATAGTCGAGTTTGGCGAGTGAGTGAAGCGTTGGAATATGGCATCGTGGGTATTAACGAAGGCATCATTTCGACCGAAGTCGCTCCTTTCGGAGGTGTCAAAGAGTCTGGATGTGGCCGTGAAGGATCTAAGTATGGCATCGATGATTATCTAGAAATCAAATATTTATGTCATGGAATAGATGCCTAACCTCCTAGGTTCAGAAATAGAAACGCCCTTAAGTTTTTTATTCCTAATCATTGTCTTCCGTCGTGATTGTTTCAGCAGCACTTTATGTGCTGCTTTTTTTTGTTTTTGTCGTTAGATAATTTCCGATTAGGTTGATTCTTTATTTGGACAAGCCGAGCTCAATAAAGAGTTCGGCGACTGGTCACCGATTCACGTCCCATTCAAATTTACGCCGATTGGTTCGTAAATTAACGCATGCACAGCGCTTTATGATGGCGTTGGGCTTATTGGTATGTTTGTAAGCTAAGCTGCATCTTTCTAATTAGCCACTCAATAGTGTGCTGGCACGGTTGCCCTAACTTTGTGCAAGCGACGGATTCTATTTGTACGTGAAGTTCATGCAAATAGGCACAATGGTGATAGATCCCCGTTTGTTCACTCAACGTGGTGTATGACATCCTTTCGTAGCCAAGCGTAATCAATTGCTCAGTCGCGACATCGAGAATAGTGTTAATGGTGATCTGGGTATTTTCTTGAGTTCGGCGGGCCATATCTATAACCAGTGTGCAAAACGGAAAAGGAACACCATTATTTATAGGTATGCATTCCATATAAGTTAAGGGAAATTGTCCTTACCCTGACATTGAATGTGTTATCAAAGCACAAAAGCGATCATACCCCCCTTAAGTAACAACCACTTTACAATTTAATGGTTCGTGTAAATATCGGTAATGCGTGCTAATACACTGATATAAGGAAGCTGTTGTTGATATGTTTTAGGTAGAAAACGTTGCAATTTGCCGTGTAACATATATTTTACATTTGTCGCCTCAAATCGCGCCAATGTCGATTTTCGTTTATGTATTCCAATTTTTCTCTCGCTGCGCCAAGTTAGAAATATGAATTGAGGACGAAAGTTCAGAGACTCATAAAATGAACGACACGAGGAGATAGTCATGGTTGACACGTATAATCCGCTAGGTACGGATGGATTCGAGTTTGTTGAATACACCGCTGCGTGCAGCGAAGGTATTGAGCAACTAAAAGCATTGTTCATGTCGCTAGGTTTTGCCGAGATCGCTAAACACCGTTCTAAAGAGGCGTGGTTATATCGCCAAGGTAGCATCAGTTTTATTGTGAATGCACAACCGCACAGCCAAGCAGAAGCATTCGCTAAAGTTCATGGGCCTTCTGTTTGTGGCATGGCGTTTCGTGTAAAAGACGCATCGGTTGCGTTAAAGCAAGCATTGGAAAATGGGGGGAAGGAATACAAAACCGAAATTGGCCCGATGGAGTTGAGCATTCCAGCGATTTACGGTATTGGTGAAAGCCTACTGTACTTTGTCGATCGCTACGGTAAACAAAGCATCTATGATGTTGATTTCCGCTTCTATGATGATGCTGACGAGCGTTTGGCAAAAGCAGACGTGGGTTTGTATGAAATTGACCATGTGACTCATAACGTGAAACAAGGCCATATGGATCTGTGGTCTGGTTTTTACGAGCGCATTGGTAACTTCCGTGAAATCCGTTACTTCGACATTGAAGGCAAACTGACTGGCCTTGTCAGCCGTGCAATGACGGCACCGTGTGGCAAAATTCGTATACCTATTAACGAATCTTCGGATGACAAATCACAGATTGAAGAGTTCATTCGTGAATACAACGGTGAAGGCATTCAACATATCGCGCTAACCACAGACAACATCTATCAGACGGTGCAAACACTACGTGAGCGCGGCATGGAGTTTATGCCGACGCCAGACACGTACTATGAGAAAGTCGACGAACGAGTAAAAGGCCACGAAGAAGACGTGAGTAAACTGCGCGATCTGCGAGTTCTCATTGATGGGGCTCCTACCAAAGATGGCATCTTGCTGCAAATCTTCACCAAAACTGTTATTGGCCCTGTGTTTTTTGAAATCATTCAGCGAAAAGGCAACGAAGGCTTTGGAGAAGGGAATTTCAAAGCATTGTTCGAGTCGATTGAAGAAGACCAAATTCGTCGAGGAGTGCTAAGCGATGCATAAATGGATCACATTTCCTCACCGGGAGGGAGTGTGCTCCAAACAAGCACATGCTGATTTCCCGCAAGAGGCAATTTTTGAGCGAGAAGCAGGACGAAGTGGTTTCTTTGGCCCTGCATCGCACTTTCATCATCAACATGCACCGACTGGTTGGTCTGAGTGGGAAGGGGATTTGCGCCCGCGAGCTTTCGATTTCAACCTGGTGGAAACGGCAAACCAGATCACACCATGGGCAGTACCTCATCTTCTGCATAACGCCAACTGCAAAATTAGAGTGTGGCGAATGGACGATAAAATGGAATTTCTGGTACGTAATGCGGACGGGGATGAGCTGCTTTTTATCCACCAAGGCACTGCGGACCTCTATTGTGATTATGGGCATTTACAGGTGAGTGAAGGGGACTATGTGATGATTCCGCGCTCAACCAATTGGCGGTTAGAGCCAAGTGAACCGATGTTTATCTTGATGATCGAAAATACGGATGCGGCCTATTCACTGCCAGAAAAAGGCATGGTAGGTAATCACGCCGTGTTTGACCCGGCAGTACTAGAAGTGCCATCGATCAATGACCCATTTCGCGCCCAGTATTCAGAGAGTCAAACACAAGTTCAAGTAAAACGACACGATCGAGTTAGTGTGATCACTTATCCCTTTAATCCGTTAGATGCAATTGGTTGGCACGGTGACTTATCGGTAGTGAAAATAAATTGGCGTGACATTCGACCGCTCATGTCGCATCGCTATCACTTACCTCCGTCTGCACATACTACATTTGTAGGAGCAGGTTTTGTTGTGTGTACTTTTGTCCCACGTCCTATTGAAAGTGACCCGGGGGCATTAAAAGTGCCGTTTTACCACAACAATGATGATTACGACGAAGTGTTGTTCTACCACGCAGGGGATTTCTTTAGCCGTGACAATATCGAAGCGGGGATGGTGACGTTTCATCCGGCCGGCTTTACGCACGGACCGCATCCGAAAGCGTTTAAAGCGGGTCGGGAGTACAAGAAGAAGTTTACTGACGAAGTGGCTGTGATGATTGATACCCGCCACTCGCTTGAGTTCTCTAAGGAACTCGACAAGGTAGAAAACAAAGAATACGTCTACAGCTGGCAAGAGAAGTAAGGGACAAGGATGAAATTAGCAACCAAGAAAAATGGCACTCGTGATGGCCAGTTAATGGTCGTGAGCAAAGATTTAACACAGTGTGTCTCTGCGACAGATATTTTCCATGAAATGCACTTAGCGCCCACCATGCAAGTCGCACTGGATAATTGGGATAAAGTGTCGCCTCAATTAGAGGAGCTCTACGCTGCGCTAAATGGTGGCTCAGTCGTAGCCAGTGAAGAGTTTGAATCTCATTATTACGAATCACCTTTGCCTCGCGCTTATCAATGGGCGGATGGCAGCGCTTACGTTAACCACGTCGAGCTGGTTCGTAAAGCCCGCGGTGCAGAAATGCCCGAAAGCTTTTGGACGGATCCTTTGATGTACCAAGGTGGTTCAGATGCATTCATAGGCCCATGTGACAACATAGAGTTTGCCAGTGACGAGTGGGGGATTGATTTTGAAGGTGAAGTGGCAGTCATTACTGGTGATGTGCCAATGGGAGCGAGCATTGCAGAGGCACAGGAGTCGGTTCGTCTAATCATGTTGGTTAACGATGTTTCGCTACGTGGAATTATTCCGGCTGAACTGGCTAAAGGTTTCGGCTTCTTCCAATCTAAACCTTCTTCGGCATTCTCGCCAGTCGCAGTCACACCGGACGAGTTGGGTGACGCATGGTATGAGAATAAGGTGCACTTGCCCTTGGTTTCAACCTATAACGGTAAGCCTTTTGGTCGCCCGAACGCAGGTATTGATATGACATTCGACTTTGCTGATTTGATAGTCCATGCGACAAAAACTCGCCCGTTGTCGGCTGGTGCAATCATCGGTTCTGGCACAGTGTCAAACAAGCAAGGCACTGAATACGGCACATCCATTGAAGAAGGTGGCGTAGGGTACTCATGTATCGCGGAAGTACGGATGATTGAAACCATTCGCGATGGCAAACCGTCTACTGGTTTTATGTCTTTTGGCGATTCAATTAAGCTTGAAATGTTCGATGCGGAAGGTAACAACATTTTTGGCTCAATTAATCAGCAAGTCAGTCAGTATCTTAAACATTGATGAATTGGGCGAGAGAAGAATGAGCGATAACATGACGCTTTACGGCTATTGGCGATCTTCGGCTGCTTATCGGGTTCGCCTTTGTTTGAACTTAAAAAACCTTAAGTATCAATCAAAGTCAGTACATCTCGTACGTAATGGAGGCGAGCAACACAGCGTAGAGTATCACGCTCTCAATCCATCGGAATTAGTCCCAATGCTGGTGGATGGTGAGGTTCGCATCAATCAGTCGCTCGCCATTATTCAGTACCTTGATGAGCGCTATTCCGATACTTCCGTGATTCCCCTGCAGATACCATTACGTTATCAGGCGCTCGCGATGGCGCAGGATATTGCGATGGAGATTCATCCATTAAACAACTTGCGGGTATTGCAGTACTTGGAAGGAAGACTATCTTGTGATCAAGAAATGAAAATAGAATGGATTCATCATTGGATGAAACAAGGCTTCTTGGCATTAGAAGAGAAGCTAGACAAGCATCGACAATTATACGGAGACAGTATCTACAGTGTCACGGATTGGCCTTGTATTGTGGATATCTGTTTGGTGCCGCAAGTCTATAATGCGCTTCGTTTTGGCTTGGATATGTCGCCTTATCCGCTCATCAATTCTATTGTAGAGGCGTGCAATCAACTGCCAGCGTTCATTGATGCCATGCCAGAACATCAATCCGATGCCAACCGCTAACCTGATTTGAGTTATGCAAGGCCTAACCGTGTTCGAATTTTGATTAGGCCGATTGGTACTAGCAAGGCGATGTATCGATAACTTTGGTTCCAGATAAAATAAATTTCGGCAAACTTACCGCTTTCGCATATCCACTGGTGCCAAAAGTGCTTGGTACTCTGTTACCATTCTCGCGCAAATTTATGGTTTTGTTGCTCTGGCTGCGTTTTCCCTTTAGGCTCTGAGCAACTCGTTGTTTTAGGCGCTTATTATCTATGACCAACATCTTTATCATTGTTGTTCTTTTGGTTGTTTTCTTTTTTATCATTCAAAAGTACGTGATCAAACATGATGACACTCGTGACTATCCATATCGCTCTAAAGGGCCACTCTTAAATGGGCAAGAAGGCGCATTTTTCAATGCATTGAGAGCTGCTGTGGGTGATCACGCGGTGGTGTTCTCTAAAGTTAATATGGCAAGTTTGATTGCGCCGAAAGACATAAAAAACAAAAAGCAGCTATTTATCGCTAGCAATCGAATCTCCCGAAGCTACTTTGATTATGTGATTTGCGACCCTCGCACTCTACAGCCACGTGTCATTATTGAACTGGACAATGGGCAACAGTTACACAAAGGCAAAATTGAACGTCAAAAACTGTTAATGCATGTGTGTAAAACCGCAAATTTGCCACTCATTGGCGCGTCGGTGAAGCACAGCTATCAGGTAGGGCGACTGCGTCGTCTATTGGCTGCACATATTGACTTAATCGAGCCTGACAAAGAAATTCGCTTTTGTAAGAAGTGTGGCAGTCCGATGGTCATCAAAACAGCAAACCAAGGTGAGTTTAAAGGCCGCCGCTTCTTTACTTGTAGCCGACAGTCAAACTGTACCTATACCGAAAATTACAATGTCGTGTTTGAATCGGATGAATAAGTAGGCTTCGCGGTGAGGTAACTAGAGTTAAGGCTTTAGCTCCGGTGGGTTAAAGCCTTTTTCGTTTCTGTATATCATCCACGTTGCTTAGTTAGCTCCTATACTTTGTTAAAGAAAGAAGAATAGGGTATAACAATGCGATATGGATGGGGTTTTTTAGTACTGCTGGTTGCGCTAAATGCCAACGCGATACCAAATTTGAAGCCATTAAAGTGCCAGTTGACCGACACACCACAAGATCATTTTTTGTATTACTATGAGCAGATGGTCTATCAAAGTGAGCAGTTTTTGATTTTTCAAAACTTTAAAGGACGAGTCAGCACTCAGGTTGATCTTAAAACCGGTGAGTTGATTCGTACGACCTACATTGGTGAGCCTTTTACGCCGAAATATCAGATCCTTTTTGGTTTTTGCCCTAATGTTTCGCAAACTTTGCAGATGTGGATGTTGAGCCAAGTGCCATACGATAATTAACAGGAATGACTAAAAGCTGCATAGATCACACTTTTAGAGCGTTAAGTGGCTGCAATTGCTGATAAATTCGTCTAAAAACAGGGCTTGAGTTTAGAATTTCGCCAAACGATTCAAAGTTCATAAATTTCTGCTTGCACCGCTGATGGTATATGGATAATATCCCTCTCGTTCCAGAGAAATGCGTCCGTAGCTCAGCTGGTTAGAGTATCGCCTTGACATGGCGGGGGTCGGTGGTTCGAGTCCACTCGGACGCACCATTCAACTTGAATGGTTAGGAATAAAATTTGGGTCCGTAGCTCAGTTGGTTAGAGTACTACCTTGACATGGTAGGGGTCACCAGTTCGAATCTGGTCGGACCCACCAAATTTTTATATGAATACGTCATATAGCAAAAAAGCCCGCACTTGTGCGGGCTTTTTTGTGTCTATTACGAATGTAATGCTGCTACTTCTCTTAGCTTTCGCTACTGAATAGGCGAAACAAAGCCACTAGGCTTAAGTACAACTAAAGAGCAGTTGATGGTTTGGAAGATATTTTCTGCAGTATTGCCGACTAATAACCCTTGGATTCCTGAGCGTGCAACGGTCCCCATGACTAATACATCAATATTCTGCTCATCGACCCAATGAGGGATTTCATCATCAGGGGTGCCGTGGATATGATG
Organism: Vibrio sp. PNB23_22_6; assembly: GCF_052877535.1. NCBI lineage: Bacteria > Pseudomonadati > Pseudomonadota > Gammaproteobacteria > Vibrionales > Vibrionaceae > Vibrio > Vibrio sp. PNB23_22_6. The sequence goes on from NZ_JBNFXP010000004.1 coordinate 108,322, forward strand.
TATGACAGTGTCTCCTTTGATGCCTGATTTATCTATTAATGCATCCAGTGCCGCTCGGTGTGTCGTTTTTTCTGCCTCCACTTGCTCATCAAGTACTTTATCTTCCACTTGAATCCAGATGTGGTGTCTTAGATAGTTCTCAAGCTGAAAATCCCAGCAAGAGACGATATGTAGTGTGCCATCACAGCTATCGGCGACAGTGCGGGCAAGCTGAAGTAAACGTATGGCTAGCCCTTGCTCCTCGGGTGCAGTAATCGTCGGGTCAATAGCAACAGCAACATGCATGTTACATGGCGCTTTGCCGGTCTCTTTATTTAGCCAAACCGGACATGGACATTTACGTAGCAACTTCATATCTAACGCTTTGAAGCCTTTGCTATCATCATCAAGGGGCTCAGCATCTTTGATGAGTAGATCGTATTTATGGCGACATACTGAACGGATAATCCGAACCGCAGGGTAGCTGCCACTCTCAATTTCAATTGGGAAAGGGTGAGGTGACGCTCCGGCTTTGGTTTGCAACTCTTTCATGTTGTCAGCTAACGAGTTGATTAAGGATTGCTCATAATTCGCTTCATAATTAATCATGCTAGTAGGCAAAGATGGGCAGACAACTAATCCCTTTAGGCTTGCTTGGTTGTTCTCGGCTAGTTGGATAGCTTGGACCAGGCCATGGCTTTTACCTTCCAATCCATGGTTGACGAACAGAACATTTTTAAACTCTTTCATTGCGTCCTCCTTTTTTTATAGTGTTGTTCTAATTGAAAGATATTTCCATATAAAAGGTGGGGAATATTGTCATGTTTTACCTTTAGCCTTAAATACGCAGAATGGCAACTTCACAAAAAGGGACTACAATCGGCAAGTGTTACCTTATTAGGTGGAATGAAAATGCTAAAGAAAACACTTCTTGCCATTACGTTATCTGCAGGTGCGGTAGCCGCCGCAAGTGCTTGTACTGGTATATCACTCTCAACCTTACTGTTGAAGACGTGACACCATAACAAGTCGCAAATTAGAAAGAAGAGATAGACTCATATATCTATCTCTTTTTTTTGTATTTACTGTGTCGTTTGAGCCACGTTAGACGCTGTCATTTGAACGGTGTCGTTGCTGGTGAGTCTTTGGTATGGACGCAGACCAAACAGGGGCATGATGGCGTATATATGGTCAAATAAATCTGCTTGTACGCCTTCGTAGTATGCCCAGTCGGTGTTGTTGCTGAATGCGTATATTTGAAGTGGAATGCCTTCCGGAGTTGGTTCCAGTTGGCGGACCATAAGCAGCATGTACTGATGGATATCCTTATTGGCCCGTAGATAAGCATTAATATAGGCGCGAAACATACCCAAATTGGTCAATTGCCGAATGTTACCAAACTCAGGCTCATCACCTAACTCGTCATTATATTCATTAATCTCTCGAGTTTTTTCATAAATATACTGACGTAAGATTCTGATACTTTTCAGCTTTTCAATCTCTTCATCTGATACAAATCGGATAGACGTCACGTCAATGTTCACTGAACGTTCGATTCGACGACCGCCAGAATCAGACATACCTTGCCAGTTGATAAACGCATTTTGTACCAGAGCATAGGCGGGAAGCATGCTGACCGTATTGTCGAAGTTTCTTACTTTTACTGTTGTCAGGGAGATTTCTTCTACTGTGCCGTTCGCTTTGTAAGCATCCATTTGGATCCAGTCATTTAAGCTGATCATTCGGTTAGCGGACAGTTGAATGCCTGCGACAAACCCAAGAATAGTATCTTTGAAAACCAGCATCACAAAGCCGGTTGCGACACCTAAACCAGATAAGAAGATAACAGGCGATTCGTTGGCCAGTATTGACAAAGAAACCACACTGCCAACAAAGAAAGTAAACAGTTTTATGAGTTGAACAAAGCTCTTGATGGGCATTCGTCTGGTGATGCCTTTAAAGGTCGCAATGTCATTGAGGGCATCGAGAAGAGCAAAAATCATCCAAATAAAGATGACTATTATAGAGATACTTAAGATGCGATCGAGCAGATCAGCAAGCCAATCATAGTGTCCAACCGCGAGGGGTATAAATAGGTCCAAGACCATAATGGGGGTCAACAATGATAGTTTTTCCAATACATCGTATTTCTCAAGGCTTTTGGCAAGGGGCTTATTTGTTCTTTGAAGGACGTTGTTAACTGAACGAACAATTAAGTGATGTACTAATAAGTAGCTTATCGCTGCGGCGGTGAGGCTACCCAGAATGAAAACCGTGGTGAGTTCAATGCCATAAGGATCGCTGTTGATACCGACGATACTCAGTTTTTTTGCGATATAAGTACGAATGTGATGATCGAGCAAATTGTGATCCTCAAAGTGGAGCCTAAAGATTGGGATATAGGCTGAAAACCATAGAAAAGCTGTTAATCCTAAGCTGAATTTATCGGTATTGCACTGGTTTAATCTTATGTTCTTGAATCATATTATTCAAAAATAGCGTATAGGAGAACCTGTGGTACAGGATTACCATTCAATTATGCGAGAACTCTGTTAAGTCTGTGAACCATAGGTGTTTTCTTGGGCTAGACTAAACAAGCGACTCGCGTTTAATTGAAGAGGCATCCTATGGAAAATTCGAATCAAACACAGCAACCTACGTTTTTATCTAAAGGCTGGAAATATTTTGTCATCGTCGGCGTAATTATTTCGCTAATGGGGGTCGGAGCGATGAGCTTGCCTGTAGTGGCGGGCATGACGATTTCAACCATTGTTGGGGCGGTTCTTTTTCTTAGTGGTCTAGTTCAGGCGTATCACACTTTTTCCATTAATGTATGGAAAGAGAAGCTCTGGTATGTATTGAGTGCGTTGCTTTACATTGTGGGTGGTTTATTCATTTTGTTTAAACCACTCGCAGGCTTAGTCACAATTACCATGTTGATGGTGATTGTGATGATATTGAATGGTCTTACTCGCGTGTTCTTTGGTTTAACTAACCGAGGATTACCAAGTAGCAATGTGATTGTATTCAGTGGGGTAATTTCGGTGCTTATTGGTAGCTACTTCTTTATGCTGTTAGATGATCCTGCATTTTCAACGACGTTGTTAGGCGTTTTTGTTGGCGTATCTCTGTTGATTGAAGGCATTAGCTTTATTTTAATAGGATGGCAAATGAAAAAATTGTCATAGCATCGTATTGATGCCGATAAAAAACGCTCATTAATCAATGAGCGTTTTTATCAGGTTATTACGCGCAGCGCTGTTTTATTGATATGGCTAATTGAGGTGTCAACGACATCACGATCATTCCAGCCATTAGGCCATATTGCAGTGAGGTGAAGCTTTCCCCAAGGAGTAATAAACCTGATACGATACCCGCGATAGGGTTGGCAATACCACCAAAGGTGAAGTCGACAACGGACATGCGCTGAAGTAACCAAACGTACATTCCGTAGCCTAATGCAGTATTGAGTATGATAACCCACATTAAGCCGAGCATATTCGTTATGGATGTGTTTTGAACAGCATGAAGGTACGGTTCTGGATTGAAGCTCGCCAAAAGGCCTGCCATCATCGAAAGGATGATGCCGCCGAAAATTAATTGCCAGGTCAGAACGGTCCACCAATGTATTCTTGTTCCTAAAGATTTAGTTACGCTGCTACCAATAACAATGCACATGATGGCTGAGAGCATCGCGAATAGACCAACAGGGTTAAGAGTGATGGAGCTAGGATCAAACAAGAACCACGCTAAGGCGATTAATGCCGCGCCGCTGCGGACTTGGATTGGACTAGGCTGTCGTTTGTAAATTACCCAACCAAATATCATGGCAAATACAGGCACCGAGACCATACCAACGCCAGAGATTGCTGAAGGAAGTGTCAACGCCATGACGAAAATAAGACTAAAGAAGAGGGCGATGTTGATCACACCTAAGACAAGCAAGATGGCCCAATCTTGTTTTTTTGGTAGCGATGGTTTTACCGCTAATAGTAATAGGCCCGCAGGCAAGGCACGTAGGGCGCCCAGCAATACGGGCGGCCAGTCTGGCAAAGTAAATTGTGTTACAGCGTAGGTGGTGCCCCAAAAAAATGCCGGAATCATAGCGAGTAAAACGTTCATAATAAATATCTTTACGTAGAGATAATTATTTATAAAGGTACGCCTCTGATTGGTCCTTGTAAAGAATCTTTATGTTAAGGTAAATTGAATAGTCAGGTTGTCATTGGAGAATGAGGGTAATGGACGCAATTGATAGAGTTGTCATGCAATGGGCAAAAGAGAAACCTGAGTTAGACACTGAGCCCATGGCGATCATGGGGCGGTTGATGAGAATTGCCAAGCATATGGAAACTCAAGTGGCTGAGCTACACAAAGGCCATGGTCTCAAGATGGGGGAGTTTGATGTACTGGCAACATTGCGACGCAGTGGTGAGCCATATCGGCTGACACCCTCGGAGTTGATCGTTTCAATGATGCTGACTTCGGGTGCGATGACCAATCGCTTAGACAAACTTGAAACGAAAGGCTTGATCGCCAGGGAGCACAGCAAAGAAGATCGGCGCAGTGTGACAGTGAAATTGACGCCTATCGGATTTGCGCTTATCGATATGCTTATCGAAGAACACCTTAAAGTACAGCATCATTTGATGGGCAAACTATCAGATGACGAGAAAAGACAGATTAACTTGGCGTTAAAGCTTTTGTTGCCCCAGTTTGAATAATTGCTGCCTGTTTAAGTCACCCATCCATGGCTAAAGGGGGCCGCTATTTCTTTACTTATCAAAAAAAATGGAACGCATTTCTTCGGTATATCAATAAGATAGTTTGTCCTCAGTCACAGTAAGTGAGTAAAAATTCGCACCTTAGACCTGTACGAGCTATATAAATGTTATCGAAATGTTTAGGTGCGAATTATGCAAGCTCTCTCATATTGGTTGAAAGCCTATGGTGAAAGTCATCAAAACCCGATAAATCAAAAAATTCACAAAGTTGCTGTACCGGGGATATTTCTCTCTGTTGTTGGTTTGATTTGGTCTATCCCTCAACTCTCATTGTTCGGATTTAGCTTAAACTGGGTCTGGGTCGCAGCAATTCCGGCATTAGTCTTCTATTTCCGGTTATCTATTAGCGTTTTCATATTGATGCTTGCTTACACTTTGGCTTGTATCGGCTTCATTTGGTCAATGGAAATTCTAAACTGGCCGGTGTTGCCGATCTCTATGCTGTTATTTGGCGTTTTGTGGATATTTCAGTTTGTTGGTCACAAAATTGAGGGCAAGAAGCCATCATTTTTTGAAGATGTACAATTTCTGTTGATTGGGCCAGTTTGGGTGTTCTTTAAACAGTAAAGAAGAGCCATTCAGTACTAAAAGAAGAGTTTCATTGATATCTCTCATTGGTTAGACAAGCAAGGCTTCTCAGTTGCCACTAAGATTAATAGAGTTCATGCCATGAACTTATAAATTTAGATTGCTAACGGAGGGAGGAATGTATAACCGCGAGCACAAATATTTATATTGGCGAGAAGAGCGCAAGAAAGGCAAATGGCATTATGTAATGAAGTCCTTCTTGATGATTTGTTGCGCTCTGCTCGTAGGTAAGGTTATCGGTCTGTTTGTCTTTGGAGAATTACATACAGTAAAAGATATTATTGAGCAGCTACCTGCAGATCTTTTGATTATGATGCTAGTGGGGTTTCCTATTAGTGTGATTGGATGGTATCACGAGGAGTCGAAGTTCTTCCGAGCATTGAGACGTCGCGATAAAAGGCTGAGAGCTAAGTTAGACAGTCGAAAGAGCAATAGCCATTCTTTGTAGAGGGGATCTAGCCTAAAGGCGAAGTTTCATTGATGAGTGCTCACCAGTACAAGGTTAATGTTTAGCATGACGTTATGAATACAAGCTTGTTAATTTATCGGTATCAGTGAAAGTGTATAAAGCTTTTCTGTCCTTACCTGTAACATATATGCAGTGATGGTAATAATAGAAATTTTTTATCAATCGATGTCGCGTTTGTTTTTAGAATAGAGGCTAATAAAAACAACAAATAATCGCCTTTAATGAAAAAAAATATAATCGCTCTTGCTATTGTCTCTTCCACTTTGGCGGGTTGTAATAATGATGACCCAATAAATTCGCTACCGGATATTATCCCTCCTACAGAAACTGTACCACCAACGGATATTATTCCCCCAGTCACTTACCTTGGAAAATTGACTGTGGATGGGCAGATTATTAAAGGTGAAGCGGTTTGTGATGGTCAACAATTGGTCGATGGCACTTTTGAAATTGGGCAAGGCCAAAACTTTAGCTGCACACTTGGTTCGGTGCTGCTTGGTGACTTTACTGCGCCATTCCCGAGTTCGACACGTACTGCAAGCTCATCAGATTTGGTTGAGAAATCATTCAACTTGGTAGAACAACATGGTGGCAACGTTACCAGAGTTTTGCAAGCTATTAACTCATGTAATGAGTCAAATACGATCTGTGTGACAGAGTTTGACTCTCTGGATATTCAAGATATCTATTTAACACTAGATAACGAACAAGCCGTAAACGACTTTATTGAACTTAGGAATGAGCAGAAAGAAAGCGAAGCGACGGACCAAGTAGATAAAGCACCTAGCTCACACGTCGATCCAGAGATTAAACCCTCAGAGACTGAGGGGGTAAGCCCTGATCTAGATGCAAGTTTTGTCTCTGCGAGCGCGGAAGAAACGTATGCGTATAAACCAAGTGTGGAAAACCAAGTATTAACAGAAAGTCGATTGACAGATGCGAATGGCAAGTCGTTAGCTGGTGTTAGTTTCTTCTCGGCCAATTCAAGGGGCGTTACCGCTTCAGACGGCTCATTTGAATACCTATGGGGTGATGACCTAACATTTGGTATCGATACATTTGAGTTTGGCTCAGTGAAAGGTAACAAAGTGAGCTACAAGATCACTGATGTTACTGAAAATGCAGTTGAAAAAAATAATATCCAGTCGTTACTTGAGCGCTATGGTCAAACTGATGATGATGCTTTGGTTATTAGCGACAACGTAACCACCGTTTTTGCTGAGTACCCCAACGTTATTAATGAACTGATTAATCTACGTTTGCCTAATGGTGGCATTATTGACGGTTCTGGCGGTATGACGGTGCCAGATGAGTTTGAAAGTCAGTTTGAATCTGGTCTGACAGCCATCATTGATGCAAAACTTAATCTTGGTGTAGGCACATATTCTCGAAAGTCTCGCGCAGTCTACTCAATGGACAGTGGCACATACGTGACTGACTCTCTGAAAGCGATCTTCAATAACGTAAAAACATTCCATGTTTTCCATGACAACCAAGGTGGTTATGGTGCGACAGGTTGGGTTCGCGGCAATCGCACGTTGAACATTTCTAACCGCGCATTCCCTGTCATGATGGATCGTAATGATGTAAATAAACTCATCCCTTTTGGTAAGCGCCAAGTATGGACTCGCGAAGGTAAGCCTTACATCGCTGCGTATGAAGACAATGTCATGCAAGCCATCCCAACGGTTAACTCTGACACTGCTACATACGGACTTCCTTTTGTCGCTGCCGGTGAGATTGGCTTAGGTAAAGTCGTCTTTATGGGTAACTCAATGTACCCATCGATTCTGTCATGCCCGAGTAATTACTGGGCAAACGGATGGAATGAAGTGCGAATCAATAACGTAAGTCAAGAATGTACCTCAGTTGTCACTGAACAAGATGCTCGTTCTGATAAGGGGGACATGCAACGCTACTTTACTAACCTATTCAATTGGTTTAGTCCGGGTGGTGGTCACAACGTCGCAACGAACATCGAACAAGGTGTATTTGCGATGGCAAATAACGCTCCGGGCATGCGTTATGAGTTTTTTATCAATAAGTCTTATGGTTTAGGTAGTGAGATTAAAGTTGGCACTGGTGATTACTCATCTCTTGAACCATCAACGACGCCAATTCTGATTCTGCAAGCTTATGGTGTACAACGTACCAATAATGCTGCTGATTTAAGTGATCCGAACCTAACCCAAGAAGATATTACGGACCTAATTAATTATATTAATAAAGGCGGTAATGTCCTGTTTATGGATGGTATTGATGTAAATAACCCTGAGCCAATCGCAAGACTGGCAGATGCGGCAGGTGTTTCCATCGGTGGTCCAAATGTGGCCAACCTTTCTCAGAGTAATTGTGACCCTGGCATTAAATGGTGTAACAAATCGCCAAGATTAAACCAAAAACAAGAAAAAGAGATCGTCGTTTTACAACGATACGATAATTTGCCTGGAGGTAATCCGCCTTTCACTGTCAATGATGATGGTTCGGTAACATGGGCATCGGATACGGATATGGCTTCTACGCCGTTCCATGTTCCGCAATATGAAGTCATCGATAGCGATGGTAAGGTATCAAATCAATACGCACTCATTCGTGTAAACAACATTGAAGAGCGTGAAGCCGCAATTCGCGAGCTTCAAGAAGCCTTCGTAGGAACGCCTGTCTGTTCGAATGAATACGAGTACGAATTTAACTGTATTGAAGTACGGTCTGGCACAGGTATCGTTGAGCGCGCATACGGCCGACCTGATTTTGAGCGTGTACAGTTTGAAGTAAGCAGTATGGTAAAAGCGGCGAACCTAGGCACAAACGTGCAAGCGCTGGCAGATCATGAGCTTTACTACCGAACGGGTGGTAAGCAAGGTATACGTTTGCCAATTACCGAGTTAAATCAAACTTACGATAACTTATCAACTTGGTTATGGAACAACAACAATTACCGATTTGAACCAGATGCTCCACAAGATGAACTAGGATTTAAACGTCTTGTTCAGTTCATGAATTGCTACACCAATAATACTTTCGGTGGTAATGCAGAGTGCCCCGCTGATCTTAGAACGACATTAGTTGCTAACAACATGATTATTGGAGAGGGTGAATTAGAAGGATTTGTTAATCCAAGCTATCCACTTAACTACCAAGAGAAACCGCTAACACGCATCATGCTTGGTCGTTCGTTCTGGGATTATCGCGTTAAAGTCGATACAACAAGCTACCCAACTCGCCCTAATAGCAACGTGACAACGAGTGAAACAGTAAGCATTGATACAGATGGCGTCGGTGTTTCATTCTCTGCGGGTAATAATCAGTCTACTGGTATGTGGTTACCACAACATGAGATTGGTTCAGTATCGGGTGACACGCCAGCTATGATCACTGTCATGTTTGCCGATGATCTTACGGGTCGTGCGCAGCATGAAACTAACCTAAATCGCCCACCTCGTATGACTAAAACCTTTAATCATACCGGGGGAACAACGCCTATCGACACGCCATATGGCGGGTTAGTTTACATTCAGCCGCTCGAATCAAATGGGGTTGTGCAATACCGCTTAAACGGTGTTATCAAAGCGCCATTATACAAAGAGGGTCTATGGGTTACTGAGCCATCTCAATCAAGCGTGAAAATCGCTGAAATCGATACAGGTTCATTTATTTACACGACTCATGTCAACAACGTCCAAGATGCGGACTTAGTGGCGTTCTCTGAAGAGATGAACCGCTTTGCAGATGCAGCAAGTGACTTCTATGGCCTTGATGAAGTGGTTGAGGGAGGGGCACATCGTCGTTTCACCTACGATGCGTTGAAAGGCTTCCGTCACCGTTTTGTGAATGATGTTCAGATCTCAATTGGTGCCGCGCACTCGGGCTACCCAGTAATGAGTAGTTTATTTAATGCTCAATCAACAACGATTCCAACTCAGGCGAAACATGATTGGCTGTTATGGCACGAAGTGGGTCATAACCTTGCTTCTGCACCATTTAGTGCCCCGGGCAGTACCGAAGTAACAAACAACCTGTTGGCGTTGTATATGCAGGAGCTTGAAGGCCGTAACGAAAACCCACGTATGGACCGTATTATTTTTGATATTCAGAAAGCGCCATTATGGCTAGCAAGTAATCCAGAGCACGCATGGGCTAACGGTGATGCTGGCATGCGTTTGGTGATGTTCGGTCAGCTTAAACTTTGGGCGAAAGCGCACTTTAAGATTGATGATTGGTACACAAACGCAAAAGTGAAACCAAGCATTTACGGCACTGATGAAGGCTGGAATATGTTCAAGCTGATGCATCGTAAAGCTCGTGGTGACGCTCAAGGTGACAATGATGGTATCAACTACTGTAGCTCACAGGAAACGGGCTTATCTAATGGTGATCTGATGATGGTGTGTAGTTCTTATGTATCTGACTACGATCTACGAGATTTCTTTACGACTTGGAACGTAGGCGAAACTTCTGCCACTACGCCAGATGGAACGAAGGTCTACAGCGGTGGCATCAGCGATAAGGCAATAGGCGTATTGGATAGTCTTAAGTTGAGCAAGCCAGAGAATAGCCCCTTAAAGGTTGATTCATTAAACTACGGCTCGATCAATTAACCTAAATCCCTTAACCTCGGTTGAGGGATTTTTCTTTTTCTGGCAGCTTTAACCGCAAAATTACGTTAAGGTTCAGCAATCACAATTCCATGGTCCAATCATGACTCACGCACAACTCATTCTGATAAGGGGCCTTCCGGGGTCCGGAAAAACCACATTAGCCAGACAGTTGTCACTGCGTCTTAATGCGAAACATTTTGAGGCGGACATGTACTTTGAAAATGAGCAAGGAGAGTACCTTTTTGATGGGACTAAGCTTAGAGAGGCGCATGAATGGTGTTTTCAACAAACGAAGAAGTGGCTAAACAAACACAAGACTGTGATTGTAAGCAACACGTTTGTCCGGCACTGGGAAATGAGGCCATATATTGAGTTTTGCGAGCAGAAAGGCGTCGTAGTTGAAATAAGAGTCTGTCGTGGTGAGTTTGCTAGCGTTCATAATGTACCAGAAGAGACTATTGAAAATATGCGCCGTCGGTGGCAGGCATAAATGCTACATCTATCGAATAAATATGATAATGATTTCTAATAATTGCGCTCTATGGTTGCGATAGGTCGTATCGTTGCAATGAACGGTAGTTATGAGGGGGAAATTGCGTTTCAATGGTGTTGTTTTTTTGAACAGAGCAATATTATGCCAATAAGAATGACATTCATAGCGTTAGCAGTACTGACTTCTGTCCAACCTCAGGCTGAGTCACAGCTACTTCCTCCCGTATCTTTAGCTGAGAGTTATCATGAAGGAATCGATGTTTCTCAGTATTGGTATAGTGAAAAGCTTGATGGTATAAGGGCCTATTGGACGGGGAAGCAATTGGTCACTCGTAATGGTAATCGTATCTATACGCCAGATTGGTTCACTGAAGTGCTACCAGATTACCCGCTTGATGGCGAGTTGTGGGCAGGGCGCGGCAACTTTCATGTAGTACAGCAAACGGTTCTCGATAAAAAGCCAATAGACGCGGCATGGCGGGAAATTGACTTTATGCTATTCGACATGCCTTATTCTGCAGGGGACTATCGAAAGCGTTACTACAATATTCAGGATCTTGTTTTTACTATTGGGGCTTCACATATAAAGTACATTGAACACAGAGCCATTCGTGATGAGCAGCAGCTGTACTATCAACTAGATCGGATATCTCAGTCAGACGGTGAAGGCGTGATGTTACGCAAGGTCTCGAGCCGTTATCAGGCGGGAAGGGGCAGTGACCTACTTAAGCTTAAGCGTTATCAGGACGCAGAAGCTCAAGTTATTGGGTATAAGCCAGGAACGGGGCGACTACTAGGCATGATGGGCGCAATGTTAGTCAAGCTTTCCGATGGAACAGAGTTCTACATTGGCAGCGGCTTTTCTGATGAAGTGCGTAAACAACCCCCTGAAATTGGTTCAACGATAACGTTCCGGCACAACGGTTTTACCCATACAGGAAAACCGAAGTTTGCTCGTTTTTTGCGAGGTCGAATTAACCAATAGACTCAATACTACCGGTCTCCAATCCTGACTCCGCAGCGTTTGAACAATTGCTGCCAAAACTGCACATGCTCAAGCGTCTGGTTACGAAATTCTTGATGCATCGAAGTCATCCCATAGTCATGGCCGTGCGCTTTCATCCTTACTTCGACTAATCGAATACCACTATCGAGTTGTTGGTAGGTACTGTCCAGATAAGCCATGTAAGGTTGAACTTGCTTCACGTAAACGCTTTGAAATACGTTCCTTAAATAGCGAAGTGTTGTGGTGTCACGATTCTTACCACAAACGATCTTGTCTTGATTTGTTTTGAGCATCTCGGTGGTTTGCTTTAGCCAAAGGGATACATTGGTCAAGGTATAGTAGAGTCGCCCTATCAAACGAGTCTTTTCTATCTCTTCTTGATAATTAACCAAAGCCACGTCCGGCAAGCGTGATACAACCATGGGGGGGGTTAGGTACATTTCCTCGAGCGTTAGAAAGGCGCTGCGTACAGATACTACTTGAGCTTTTGCATTGATAGAAAGCCATTGTGAAGCGGTTAACTGTTTGCGCATAGCATCACTCGTTAGTAAAAGATTGTCGAGGTGGGTTGGAAAGTGCTCCCATTTTTGAGTGTAAACATCATTGAGCTTAGATTGATCTTCTTTGCTTAATGCGTGATGGGTTAAACAACCATGAAGGGTACGTAGCAGCGAGGTTTGATAATCAAAGTCGTAAAAACTATCTTGTACTTTTCCGAGCGGAGAGTTTTTCTGAGCGATTAGGTTGAACAGGCCACACTGGCGCAGCTGATAGCTTTCAAGCAGACCGAGAGAAACTCGTGGTAGATCATGAAATAACACTCGTTTATCGGGAATCGTCACAGCAGCGGATTCTTCAATCGTAGAAGCTGAAACCTCTAAAACAGTAGCCAAGCGTTGGTGATATTTTTGAAATACGGCCTTTTCTGGGGTTAACCATTCACTGCAGCCACTAAGCAAGATGATCGAAAATAGAGGTAATATTCTCACAGCATTTCCTTTTAAATCACTTTATAAGTATACCCAACAACCTCGTCTTGCGATCAAAAAAGCCAGCAGATGCTGGCTTTGGATAAATATTGTCTTGTCTCTATTGCTGCGAGAAGTTCAGTTGTACTTGTGGTTCTTGATGATGCATCCAACGTAAACGGACACCAAGCAAGATTGCGGCAGAAGTTAGGCCAATAATAAATCCTAGCCAAAAACCCTGTGCACCCATCGGCTCAACAATCCAATTAGTACGACCGAGGATATAACCCATAGGTAAACCAAGGATCCAATACGCAATAAACGTACGATTGAAAATCGCCCGCATGTCTTTGTAACCGCGAAGTGCGCCTGCTGCAACGACTTGTACAGCATCTGTACATTGATAAATAGCAGCTAGGATAAACAACTGCATTGCAAGGGTAATTACTTCTGCATTGTTCGTGTATAGCTTCGCAATTGACTCACTGAAAGCGACCGTGATAAATGCTGTCATAAACGACAAGCAGATGCCGACCATAATACCAACGCGAGAGGCAACACGAGCCCCGTCCACATTATTTTCACCTAGGCGGTGACCAACACGAATACTGACTGCCGCACCAATACTCATCGGTAGCATGAACACAAGTGATGAGAAGTTAATGGCAACTTGGTGTGCAGCCACAACAATTGAACCGAGCGGTGAAACCAATAGTGCAACCACGGCGAACAGTGTTACCTCAAAGAAGAGTGCAGCCGCAACCGGAAAGCCAAGTTTAAAGAGACGAATTTGAGCTTTTAGCTGTGGTTTATGGAACTCACCGAAAAGGTTAATGCTTTTTAGACGTGTAGATGTGCACACATATAGCAGCAATAAACCCAACATCACCCAGTAGACGATAGCGGTCGCGATACCACAACCGACGCCGCCGAGAGCTGGTGCGCCAAACTTACCGTACACGAAAATCCAGTTTAGCGGGATGTTAAGCAGTAGACCAATGAAGCCAATCACCATGGCCGGTTTGGTTAAAGACATGCCATCCGTGAGGCTTCGCAACGTCTGGAAGAGTAAGAACGCTGGAACAGCAAACATAACAGCATGGATATAACCGATAGTTTTCTCTGCCATCACCGCTTCAACGTCCATGATCTGCAGAATAAATTGAGTCTGAAATAACACACCCAAAATAGGCACGCAGATCAAAAGCGCAAGTACCACACCTTGCTGAATTTCAAATGGGATTTGATCTCGGCGACCGGAGCCGTTCAATTGGGCAACAATCGGTACGAGCGCCATTAGTAGTCCAATACCAAATAAAATGGATGGTAACCAAATGCTGGACGCAACAGAAACGGCAGCCATATCAGTTGCGCTCACACCGCCAGCCATGACGGTATCAACAAAACCCATGCCTGTTTGTGCGACAGAAGCGATCAACACAGGGGTTGCTAGCTTAATTAGGCTTGACGCCTCTTCTTTGTAGCGATGCACGAAATACTCCGGAGTGGAACAAAAAATGGATAGGGAATGGTTATAGTGGAGCGTTCGGGGGCAAAAGAAGTAATGATTAAATCGGATGGTTGATTTTAGCCACGATAAGGTGAAAAAATGCCCCGGAGAAACTCCGCGGCGATGATAAACAATTGTATGCTTAGATACCATACCTTCAGTACAAGGATTAATGATTAATTTGTCGTCATTAATCACTTAAGTTAGGGGGGATATATTTAGGTTATCAGTCACATCAGATGAATAGGTAAGAGCAATGTTTACAGGAATAGTTCAAGGTACAGCGAAAGTCGTTAAAATCGATAAAAAAGAACGTTTTCAAACTCATATTATAGAATTGCAGGGCGCATTAGCAGAGGGACTAGAGATAGGTGCGTCCGTAGCCCACAACGGTTGCTGCTTAACCGTGACCAAAATTGAAGGCTCGCAAGTTAGTTTTGACTTGATGCAAGCGACCTTATCTCTCACTAACCTTGGCGAATTGGAAGAAGGGGGCCGGGTAAACGTTGAGCGTGCCGCCAAGTTTGGTGATGAAATCGGTGGTCATAGTATGTCTGGTCATATAAGTTTAATGGCTGAAATGGTGGATATTATCGACACCCCTAATAACCGTACTATTTGGTTTGAATTACCTTTAACATCGATGAAATACGTGCTCGCTAAAGGCTACATAGGGATTGACGGTTGCTCACTGACTATCGGCGAAGTAGAAGCGAATCGCTTTTCGGTACACTTGATACCAGAAACGTTGCAAAGAACGCTATTTGGGGCTCGTCAAATAGGTGAGAAAGTAAATATTGAATTCGATCCTCAAACGCAAGCGATCGTTGATACAGTAGAGCGTGTCTTGGCAGCCAAGCAGTTATAGCACAAATCTACATCATTGGGATTCGGGTTCTTGGGTAGTTAGACATCTATACCCCCGGTACCCTCGAGATGCTTGATTCAGCGATAATGACTTGCGTTGAAGGCGAGGCAACAATTTGAAGATCTAGTGGCAATTGTTAACGACGCATGCGAACCGGAAATTGAGATCGACAAAGGAGCCTCGACGGCTCCTATTGTCATTTATGGTAAGTTTGTCATTTGCTACTCATAGTTATCATCGATGAACAACTCCACCTTTTCATGTAGCTCATCGACCTTCATATTGAGATGAATGGCGTGGCAGCAAGCTGGGCAGTCATCATAAAACTCTTGAT
Source organism: Vibrio sp. PNB23_22_6 (assembly GCF_052877535.1). Taxonomy (NCBI): domain Bacteria; kingdom Pseudomonadati; phylum Pseudomonadota; class Gammaproteobacteria; order Vibrionales; family Vibrionaceae; genus Vibrio; species Vibrio sp. PNB23_22_6. Next base: position 123,918 of record NZ_JBNFXP010000004.1, read on the forward strand.
CCCCGTTACTTGCATCTAACGTGATGCCAATTGAGTGCCCACAATGGGGGCATTTGACATGTCTTTCAGTATAATTTTGCATACAAAAACTCCTCGTATAGCAGGGCTTTATTCTCTGTTGGTTATATATTGTCGCCCTTGATCACTCGCTTTCCTCCACAGTAGAAGAGACAACGTAAGCCAAGTTATTTAGAATTTTAGGTGGAGTTGTTGCTAATTGAGTCGAAATAAGTACAAAACTTGACCCTAGACTCACGTTGAGTCTAGGGAGTGTGGTTGGAGATGATGTTCGTCTAAAATTTACATTTGGTCATAATTTTACGTCAAAAATCAATAAGACATAATATTACTAATGGATGACTGAGCTTGTTCCAAGTAATGCCCACCAAAGAGGTTGCAGTGATTGAGTATATGGTAAAGATTATAGATGTCTTTACGTTCTTCATAGCCGAGAGGGAGTGGGGTAACGGATTCATACCCTTGGTAAAATTCAGGAAGAAATCCACCAAATAACTCTGTCATAGCGATATCGCATTCACGATCTCCCCAGTAGCAAGCAGGGTCAAAGCAGATTGGATCAAAAGGCGTTAAAGCGACATTGCCATTCCACAAATCGCCATGCAACAAAGAGGGCTCGGGAGCATGATTGGCGAGATGCAGTTTTACAACGTTAATAAAGTCATCAATATCAACTAAGGTAATGCCTTTTTCTTTGAGAAGTTGAAGTTGCCAACCGATACGTTGCTCTGCAAAAAATACACACCATTTTTTGTGCCATTGATTCGGTTGAATGGTTGAACCAATATAATTATCGGTATCAAAACCAAACTCTTTCTGCTCTCCCCATAAATGAAGTTGCGCAAGTTGTTGACCGAATTTGTAGCTGTTTTTCGGATCTTCGAGAGGCTTGGTTGGGAGGTAATTAAGAATCAGAAAAGAGTGACTTTTGGTTTTGCCGACTAAGACCACTTCTGGAACAAATAGGGTAGAAGTTTTTCGCAGAAGATGAAGGCTTTCAGCCTCAACCTCAAACTTGGCTAAAAAGTCACGATCATTGATTTTAACGAAATAGCGTTGTGCACCATCATTGATCATGTAGCTCTCACTAATATCTCCCCCCGAAAGACGGACTTTCTCTTTAATTTGATATTCGAACAATAAAGTATCAGAAAGCTGCTGCGATATTGCTTGCCACATACAAAACCTCGTTAATCTATTTGACCAACAATAGTTTAGGATAAATGCCAACACATTGACGCGGACCTGAGCAAACTTCAGCAATAAAAAGAGACTTAATAGCAGTAAATGTATATAAATGTGAATTGCATCTCCTATAAGTTACTGATTTATAGGGTCAACCGATGAAACTGTCGGAATTCAGGGAGTATCATTATTTTTTTTGATTTTGGTTCCATTAACGGCATGAAAATACTGATTTGTGATGACTTTGCGGTAGCAAGAAAGTTGATATCACGCTCGTTCATGAAAGATGCATCTCTGCACTTATTGGCAGCGCAAGATGGAAACGAAGCATTGCAAATTCTAACAGAGCAAAATATTGACGTTTTGTTCCTCGATTTGACGATGCCAGTCATGGGAGGCTTTGAGGTATTGAAGTCTCTCCCAGTCAGTCAGTATAAAACCAATGTCGTGATTGTTTCTGGGGATGTCCAGCAAGAAGCCAAACAGCGCAGTATTGAATTGGGAGCGTTCGATTTTATCGCCAAGCCTCTAACGAGGGCGCAAATTGTTTCATTGTAATAGCGCCTAGACTTACATTGCGCCCTCGAAGCGCCAGAACAGCCAAGCCTAAATGCCTCTGACGGCATTTCATCATTGGCAAAGTTTCGTGAAGTGGCCAATATTACTCTCGGTAAAGGAACATCAATTATGGCGGAGCATTTACACGAGTTTATTCATTTACCTGTTCCTCATGTTGGCCCCTTAACTTACGGTGAACTCCACATGACGCTGGCTGATGTGATAGGCAGAGACCGTTCTGTTGCGGTCGCTCAACGATTTGTTGGTGGGGGAATACACGGTGAAGCTTTGGTGTATTTACGTGGAAAAGACATCAACCAAATAGGTAAACGCCTCGCATAATTACTTGAATTTACAGCATATAATGAAATTGCATAATGTATCTAACCTATTGGTGTCTTCATTCTTAACATCGCTAGGTGTTCAGCTCGATAAATTATTTTCATTACGCCAGCCACATATTATCGACACATTGGCACCCTATGATGAAGCAAGAAGCACTGATGTATGTGGTCGATTTGGCGGAGAGGAATTTACCGTTCTTCTACCTAACACTAATGAAGAACAGGCGCTTCGCTTTGCCGAGGCGGTTAAGAGAAGCCATTGAAGAAGAAACAGTAAAAGTTGAGAAATTTTTGATCAATTGCACGATAAATATTGGTGTTTGCGAATGTAAATCTCGTTTTGAAAACCACACCCAGTGGTTGAAATGTGCTGACGCTGCGCTATATAGGGCGAAAGAGAACGGGCGTAATGAGACTTGGCATCATAGGGTTGAATAAGACCTATTGGATAAAAATTACTCAGTTAAATGTCCGGCGTCTCTTAAAATGACATAAGTTAATGAAATTTTCTCTGCATGTTTTACTATTGAAACGATTTCGCTTTCATCTTCGAAGGCTTGCAAAAATGGAGAAAAGCAGTGGTTGTAGAGACTGATGGATATCTTGCTCTTATTGAGCACCTTTCACTCAATTTAGACATTTTTACTTCAGAGCTTGGTGATACTGGTACAGAAAGCATCGAAGATGTTGCGACAGACATGGTTGCCTCTAACATCATGGCGATTTTTGAGCAAAACCCCGAATTACACTCAAGTGTGCGCTTTAAATTGCTAAAAGAAGCGGATGCAGTGGTTGAAGATCTTGGTGAGGTGTTGGCTGGTGTTTGGGGCAAAAAAGCGACTAACGAACAAATCGCTTTTTTAGATGAGTATATCGCTTTAGTGAAGAACTTATTCGATACCGCCGTTGCGACTTACGACTAATTAGCGACTTCTGATCATAAAAGGGAAGAGTAATCCGATCTTATCCCTATTTCTTTTCGATAAGGGTTACATTGTAACTCTTCTTACTTGCCAAAATTTCGAGGCCCAGTAAGGGCTATCGATTCTCGAAATTATTACGCCTTTTGACGTAGAAGCGTGCATGAATTGCTTGTTCCCCAGATAGATGCCTACATGGTAAGTCGTTCTGTTTGTCTTAAAAAATACTAAATCACCTTGCTTAGCATCAGACCAACTCAGCTTGACGCCTTGTTTTGACTGCTGCTGCGTTGTTCTTGGCAATGACATTTGGTATGCCTCAATAAACGCTTTCTGTACGAATGCTGAGCAATCAATGCCCGATTTTTTTGTGCCGCCTAAGCGATAAGGTGTGCCGTACCATTCGTTGTAGAATTGGTATAAATCAGGGGTTTCAGATCGTAAATGCTGTTTAGATATCGATGTTGTCTGTTGCGCTTCTGAATTAGTCTCGGGTCCGGAAGAGCAAGCGGCCAGTAGCAGGCTAATAATTAAAGGAAAAAAACTGCGACGCATAACATTCACCTGCCTTCCTTTCGGCTTCTTAACGGAAATATTTGAGCAATAAATGTGTACAGCGAACCTCATGATAGTCTCTTTTGTTGGACTGTTAAAATGGCTATGCCGCTGGTATTCATTGCCTCAGGGTCTCAGTTTAAGATTTTTAACTATCGCCGCAATAGTTATTGCTTTTCCTGTCTTAAATTTCCAAACAATGATGCAAATCGAGTATGAATTTTCGTTATTTGGAATTCAATCACACTTCGCTATCGGATCTCTGACTTCTCGCGTCCAAATACGTAAATATATTGTTAACAACTTAATGCAAATAAGAGTGGCTCACATGTTTTAATGGTTGTAATTCAATCTCGAAAAGTTAAGTTCATATTACGCCAGTGGAAGGAATCGTTCGGTGATGAATAAAGTCTGTCCTATTGTTTTTCGGAATGAAAATCGCGAAATACTATTGTTTGAACATCCACTGGCTGGCGTGCAACTAGTAAAAGGAACGGTTGAGAAGTTTGATCAGGATTTACTGAGGGCTGCTAGGAGAGAGCTTGAGGAAGAGTCGGGGATCCGACAAGTGCTGGAATCGCGTTATTTATGTCAGTGGCAAAGCGACTTTCAAAACCAAACTTGGCATTTTGTATTGTGTATTTGTGGCGAATTACCTGAACAATGGCTGTTTCACACCCTTGATGATGGAGGGCACGACTTTGCATTCTTTTGGCACGATATAAACAAAGATATTTCATCAAAAGCTCATCCCGTCTTTCAAAGGGCATTGGTGAAAGTGAGACAAATGATTAGCCAAGGAGATCTAAAATGAGGCTCGAAGTTGGCGGAGACACAACTGCATCATCGCTCAAACGTCTGTCAAAAAATGACGTCAAAATGAACCTGTTTGCGCAGCAGTTACTGGAAGATGGTGCCGTTCATGTTTCTAGGCAAGCTGAAATCATCAAGGTAACGATCAAAACACCGTTTGAATTTGGCCTTTATTTTGGTGCGATACTTGACGAACTCATCCAAAAAATGAAGCAATGTGGATTATCGGTATGTCCAATTGAATTCACGCTATATCTGCGATTATAAGATCTTGCGCTCTGTCTAGGGGAGTACCTGGCTGTCGATTCCTCACCAATTTCAGAAGATGAAAGTTATCCGCGGGGTATCTATATCAGAAATCTAGAAGATGGTTTATGGTTAAGAGGGGTCCGAAGTTCGGTCGATTTTACTTTTCCTCCTTCAATGAACTTTGTATTTATCAATTCTTAATTCTAGAGGTTAGGCAACATGGGAGCCATTCAGTAACCACGTTCCAATTCATTTAAGAATCAGACGGTTTGAATGAGACGAATAGCTATAGCAAACACTATACTTATAGAAAAGGATAATGCGAAACGGATCAAAGCGTAAATTTCGAACACTTCACGTGTCGAATAAAAGCTTTCTTGCTCTCAAAAATACACATCAAATTATTAATATTTTGCCCATTTATATATGCTTTGCGCATTCATTAAGATAAGGAAGGGAAATGGATAAGTTCGTGGTGTTTCTCCTATGCCTTTACCTCACTTTCAGTGGTGTTATCCACATCTATGACAACATTATCGATGGTTTTTTACCTTATAACTTTGCTCCGGGCTGGTTGAACGCATATTGGAGTGCTTTAGGGCTATTTAGTTTACTGGCAGTGTACCTGTTGATTACACATCGCCGTTCAGGAATCGTATTAATGATCTTTATTCTGCTTAGCAAAGTTGCTTTCAACTCGTATGCATACTACGTCCTTGATGTATTAGAAAGCAGTCGTCTTTTACAGTGGCAAACACTACTGCTTGGATTTTCAATTGGTGTGTCTATTTGGCTGTGGAATTCTCAAAAGGCCCGCCACTCTCGCCATATATTCCGCTAACACTGATATTTCTCAACAAGGATTCGTTATGAACAACGTTAAGGAGCTCATGAGTTTCGGAATTTTTTTGCAGCGCTTACTGGTTTCAGCTTTAGCGCTGTCTTTTTTTGCATTGCGTTTCTGTATAAGTCAATAAGTCATCAACAAGACATTCGCATGACCACAATAGCGGCGATTATCTTCGGTATTGTTGGTTTATTTGTTGGCATAACACAGTCGAACAAGAAGCGTCAGTCAATAAGCGTTTAAAATCACATACCCGATAAAATATTCAAAAGTGGCCGATCATGACTTTGATGACGACCTTTTTCTTGTAAATCTGAGTTCAAGTCAATAACGAAACGGTTGAGTGATTAACTTATCCAAACGTTGTTCTTGATAATCACGAATTTCAGGCACGCCTATCACCATATTTTTATGCCCTAGCTCTGGCTGTGCGCGGTAAGTATTAAACCAGCGATCCCAAACGGACAGGAAAAATCCAAAATTCGAGTGAGTTTCTTTGACGATTATGGAGTGGTGTACGCGATGCATATCTGGTGTCACAACAAACTTACGGAGTATTGCGTCAATAGAAAGAGGCAGTTTAGCATTGCTGTGATTGAACATCGCACTTGCATTAAGTACGATCTCAAACACCACGATGGCAAAGGGTGAGACACCCATAGCAAACACAGCGGCGATTTTTACGATCATTGAAAGGATAATTTCAATCGGGTGGAAGCGCGTACTTGTTGTAACATCCACATCTAAATCTGCGTGATGCATGCGATGGAGTTTCCACAATGGCTTGAAGCGATGAAACGAGAGATGTTGAAGGTAAATGATCAGATCGAGCAACATAATTGCAATAAAGGTGGCTAGCCAATCGGGTAAAGCAAGCTGGTGTAATAAACCCCATTGTTTATCGTTGGCAATAATGGCAGCTTGAAACGCCACCATTGGCATGAGTAAAATAATGGTCGCGCTATTTAACGCAGCTAAAGAAAGGTTGTTGATCCAGCGAAACCAGCGCGGCACAGTGAGCACTCTTCTAGGCAGTTTGTTTTCCCAAATCGTACAAAGTAGTAACACCGCAATAAAGATGCTAAGCCTAAACCAAGATGGGGCATTAATCACGAGTTCTGTCATTGGTTACTCCCTGTATCATTGTCCGACTGATATTGGCTAAGTTCATTGCCTTGAGGTTGCTAGGGGATAGAAGTAGAATCGCGCTCTACTTTTTAACTGGCATTTTTCATTCATGAGAATTCACGCTTTCCATCGTTTATACCAGTACCGTCAATCTATCTCAACAAAGCCGTTCAACGCTCGTGGTTGTAAAGTGGTTCGCTGCCCATATTGTCAGGTTTCTGAGTCATTTTGTTTGTGCGATATTCAACCGAACATCGAATCTAATATCGCGTGTATGCTGATTGTATCGGAAAATGAAGTGTTCAAGCCAAGTAATACGGGCCGTCTTATTGCTGATACGATTCAAGAGACCTACGTGTATCAATGGAATCGTACGGAACCTTCTCAAGAAATGCTGGCGCTACTAAAGAACGACGCTTATCAACCTGTCGTTGTTTTCCCAGCAGACTATGTGGATGAACCCGAGCGTTTATTGGACGGTTTGAATCCAGAGCGTCTTAAGGTATCCGATGGCTCGGACAAAAAATGGTTGTTGATCTTCATCGATGGCAGTTGGCGAGAAGCGCGTAAGATCTTCCGCCGCTCAGAGTTTCTTAAATCTTTGCCTGTGCTTTCTATTGAGCCGGAATCACTGTCTGAATACATTATGCGTCGCTCAGACAATGAGCAGCATCTATCTACGGCAGAAGTGGCGACGTTAGTATTCAAACAAGCGGGAGAAGAGCAAGCTTCAGAGTGTTTGCAATTGTGGTTTGAAGCCTTCCGTGAAACCTACATGCTGACGAAAACACGCATTAAAACCGATCACACAAGACCACAGCTGAAACGTTTCAAGGAATGGGCGAAAATCGAGAGCTCACTCTAAGGAATGAACTTTTGTTGGTGGCTTGTTGTGCAACTGGCTTGAACGAGAGGATAAATCTGGATTGGGTCACGGTTTGCAGGCGTACAGATATGGATAATGTTTAAAGTTTGACTCCATTAACTATTTTTTGGGAGTCGGTTGAGCATTTTAGGAGAGAATCGCATGTATTACGGCTTTGATGTCGGTGGCACTAAAATTGAGTTTGGTGCGTTTAACGAAAAACTTGAACGTGTCGCAACCGAGCGCGTACCAACACCAACAGATAACTACGATTTGTTAGTAGAAACCATTGCTGGCCTAGTAAACAAATACGATGCTGAGTTTAGTTGCGAAGGTAGAATTGGCCTAGGTCTTCCGGGTATGGAAGCTGCCGATGATGCAACGGTGCTTACGGTAAACGTACCTGCAGCGAAAGGCAAACCACTTCGCGCCGATCTTGAAGCGAAAATCGGTCGCTCAGTAAAAATTGAGAACGACGCGAACTGTTTCGCACTGTCTGAAGCATGGGACGAAGATCTTCAAAACGAACCATCAGTACTTGGACTGATACTCGGTACAGGTTTTGGTGGCGGCTTTATCTTTGAAGGTAAAGTGTTCTCTGGTCGTAACCACGTGGCAGGTGAGGTGGGCCATACTCGCCTTCCTCTTGACGCTTGGTTCCATCTTGGTGACAACGCTCCTTTGCTTGGGTGTGGTTGTGGCAAGAAAGGCTGTCTAGACAGCTACTTATCTGGTCGTGGTTTCGAGCTGCTTTATGCGCATTACTATGGTGAAGAGAAGAAGGCGATCGATATCATCAAAGCTCATGCAGAAGGCGAAGCAAAAGCTGTTGAGCATGTTGAACGCTTTATGGAGTTTCTTGCGATTTGCTTTGCGAACCTATTTACCGCGAATGACCCCCATGTAGTGGTATTAGGTGGGGGCCTATCTAACTTCGAACTGATTTATGAAGAGATGCCAAAACGCATTCCTAAGTACCTGCTTTCTGTAGCGAAATGTCCGAAGATCATCAAAGCGAAACACGGTGATTCTGGCGGCGTACGTGGCGCTGCGTTCCTAAACATTAAATAGATCGTCTGAGTTTTCGTTACGCGAAAACACATAAGACCAGCATTGAAAGCCTCATTCCCTGTTAAGGTGAAACGGGGCTTTTTATTTATAGAGAACGAACAAAAAGAACATGTATAAAAAAACTCGCGACGAATAGCGAGTTTTTGTTTTGGTCTGTGTAGCTTGGCTTATTTGTTCTTTTTACCAACGCCCAAGTTTTCTTTTTGAGCCAGAGTAATTTTAGTGAAGCCAAGCTTTCTAAAGTGGTTGTCACGGTAGTTACGTACCGCTTTTGTGTCAGAAATCGCTTCGATTTGCTGTTCCATCTTTAGGTATTCAGATATATCGATGCCTTCCGCTTCTGCTACCGCTTCATGAATATTGTGGTGCTGCTGGTAAGAGAACGTCAGTTCTTTGTCTTGATCTTTGTATGTATAAAGAATGGTGCGAGCCATAGCTGTCTCTCTGAAAGGTTTTCTGTGATAGACAAAGGTCAGACTCGCTGACCTTTGAATGCTGATTTTGGCTTAGATTCTGCCTTGAAGTGGAATAATTGTCACGCTTTCTCCCGCTTTTACTGTGTCGACAGCAGGGGAGATCTCGATAAGACAGTTTGCTTCACTCATAGAGCGCAGAATGCCTGAGCCTTGCTTTCCCGTTGTGCGAACCGTTAGGCGACCTGTTTCATCTAGCTCGTAGATACCGCGGCTAAATTCGGTACGACCTTGGCGAGAGCGTAGATTTTCTGTGGCAATGGCGCTGACTTTAAGTGGTTTCCAGCCTTGTTCGCCTTGCATCTTACGCAGCGCTGGCTCAACAAAGTTAATGAATGACACCATCACAGCCACAGGGTTACCTGGAAGACCAAAGAAAGGCTTGTTATTGATCTGGCCAAACGCCAGTGGGCGACCCGGACGCATATTGATGCGCCAGAAATCAATCTGACCAAGCTTGTCCAATGCAAGCTTGATGTAATCGGCATCGCCAACCGATACACCACCAGAGGTCATTACCACGTCTGCTTGTGAAGAGGCGTTTTCTAGCGCGTCAATCATTCGCTGTTCGTTGTCTTCTAGAATACCGAAATCCAAAATTTCACAGCCTAGTTTTTCCAGCATGCCCATAATGGTAAAACGGTTTGAATCGTAGATAGAGTTCGGCTTTTGCTCGGTTCCGGGCGCTTGAACTTCGTCACCGGTAGAGAATACCGCGACTTTCAACTTGCGGAATACATGCGCGTTACCAAAACCAAGAGACGCAATCATGCCCATCTCGGGAGAGGCGAGTCGAGTCCCTGCGGTAAACACGTTGCTACCAAATTCTAAGTCTTCACCCGCTTGGCGAACGTTTTGGCCCGCCTTAATACTCGCACCATTAAACGTGACCACATCACCGTCTTGCGAAGCTTGTTCACGCATTATTACAGTGTCGCCATTGATAGGCATTGGGGCACCTGTCATTATCTTCACCGCTTGACCAACTTCAAGAGCTTGGTCGTAAGCGTGACCTGCGAGTACTTCAGCAACCACTTGGTAGTTGTCGCGCTCAACGTCATCGCCACGGATCGCGTAACCGTCCATCGCTGAGTTGGTGTATTGCGGAACGTTCACAGGAGACACAACGTGGTCTGCTAGCACACGACCGTACGCATCTTCAATCTTGCATGCTTCTGTGTCTGTAACGGTATTAACCAAAGACAGGATCTTTTCTTGTCCTTGAACCACAGAAAGAAAAGCTGGTGAGAGTGTGTCGCAACAAGCGGCTTCTTTCTCTTTGATCTTTGGCGCATTCGCCGTTTGAACATATTGAAGAACGAACTGAGCGATGGCATCGAGATCGTTGATGTTCATTTGTGGCAGTTCAGAATCTAACGTGGCACTGTCTGATGCAACCGCGATGATGTTTTCATCATGCGGGTAAAGCCAAGGTTTGCCCACTTCTTCACGATGCAATTCGATTTTAGGAAAAGCAATGTTTTTGCAGCCCTCAACTAAAACCACATCGAGTTTATCTTGATCAAAGCGCGTCAGTAAGTAATCGAATTCTGATTCCGATTCAGGCGTTTCTGTCATTAAAGCATAACGGTTACGAGACGAGATCAGCATTTGTGATGCGCCGGCTTTGCGTAAGCGGTGGCTGTCTTTGCCTGGTTGGTCAACATCAAAGTTGTGGTGCGCGTGTTTCAGCATACCGATGCGAAGACCTGCATCGGTCAACTTTGGAAGTAATGCTTCAAGCAAAGTGGTTTTGCCTGTACCAGAGTAGGCAGCAAAACCGAGAATAGGGATGTTTAGCGTGTGTTTCATGATTCTAGTTGTCCAAATTGCGCCAGTTCTTCAGGAGTATTTAGGTTGACGAAACAGTTTGGCGAGTCGCTAAAGTCAACGTAACTGGTGTTGCACTCTTTGTAGAGTAGGATGATCTTACGATCGCCACGTTCTAAAAACTCAGTCAGTTTTGGCAGCACACGCTTGTTATACAGTGTAAAAACGGGCTGTTGGTAGTTGCCATCGTGTGCAACCAAAATGTCACTGTCTTCCTTCGCCGCTTGGCAGAAACGCTTAACCAAATCATCGTTTATGTATGGGCTATCACATGGCACAAAGCCAACCCATTCGGTTTCTGCGTGAACTAGGCCTGCGTGGATTCCTCCCATCGGACCAGGATAGTCTTTGAACTGATCGCTGAATACGACGCCAAATTTACGGTAAGCGTCGTGATTTCGGTTTGCATTGATTAGAATGCGTGACGTTTGCGGGGATAAACGTTCGATAACGTGTTCAATGAGTGGCTTCTGACTCAATTCAATCAGACCTTTATCTTTTCCACCCATACGGCTGGCTTGACCACCAGCCAAAATGACCCAACTAGTTTGTGTTGGCTGAAGCATATGCGTTCTCTTGGGATCTTTCTTTTGGTATGACATACAACAGTGGAGACTCTACCAAAGTCTTCTCTTTAATCCACCACTGTTTTTTACATAAATCCGTCAATGCGTTTGCTTGGTGACTTGTGATCACGAGGCTTGAACCACGATCAAGCAGATCTTTTGCCATGACCACAAGGCGTTCAATGGATTCTTGATCGAGAGAAGCACTCGGTTCGTCCATTAATAGGATCGATGGTTTTAGTATCCAAGCTCTCGCCATGGCAACGCGTTGCTTTTCCCCGCCAGATAAAACAGAAATATGTTCATCAGCTAAAGTTTCCAAGCCAACCATGCGTAATGCATTGATGACTTGTGCTCGTTTATCATTCGCGGTGTTTTGTTGATATTTCACGCCATAAACAACATTGTCATAGACAGTGCCATCGAATAGGTAAGGAGACTGATGGAGGTAAATAACATCGACACGGCCACTACGACGCGTCCATTTTTTTAACCAAGTATCTTTTGGGGCGACAACGTTACCCGTCGACGCTTTCAAGAGGCCTGCTAAGATTTTAAGTAGAGTCGTTTTACCAACGCCATTATCACCCTTTAGGTAAATCGCATCGTTTGGTCCAATCGCAAGTTCAGGGATGTGAAAAAGCACACGTTCCTTAAATCGCATGGACAATTGCTCGGCGGTTACTTTAATAGTCATAATACACCCTATATTGGGTTGAAGGCGAGTCGATTGCTTGCTTCATGTTCTTAGATAGCCTTTACCTCTCATGCTTGATAAGAGGAAGTTCAGCGCTAACGCTAACGATAGTAATACAATTCCGAGCGCGACGCCTTGTGCAAACGCACCTTTGCTGCTTTCCAATGCAATTGCAGTGGGTATATTTCGTGTCACACCCATAATGTTGCCTCCAATCATCATTGAGCAGCCAACCTCCGTTACGATGCGTGAAAACCCAGCAATGACCGCTGCCATAATAGGAAAGCGAGTCTCCCAGATCATAGTTGTAGCGATACGTGGCATAGATACGCCTAACGTAATGGCGGTTTCAACAACGCGGCGATCACTCGATTGCAACGCACCGTGCATCATCGACACTAGCACGGGGAAACAGATGATCATTTGACCCAATATCATGGCCTTCTGGGTGAACAGCATTTGCCAACCTCCCCAAGGGCCTGCGCGCGATAGCAACATGTAAAGCAATAAACCAATCACAACGGTCGGTACGGCTTGCAAGGTGTTTACGAGCGACAGCAAAAACCATTTACCACGAAAGTCGGTGTAGGCGAGAACGAAAGACACCAAGATTGATGGCAACACCACTAAAGATATTGCCGTAATAGAAACACTAAAGGAGACCGCAACGATCTCCCATAGGTCTGCATCAAAATTCACTAATAAGCGCAGGGCTTCTAGCGTCGTATCAGCAAGATTCATACTGCGTTATTGGCTCTCAGCATTTGCGACAAATAACGGTTTGCCATTTAGGCGGAAGCTATTAATTAGTTCCTGACCACGAGGGTTAACCAGCCAATCACTGAATGCTTTCGCACCTTGATAATTGATGGTTGGGTAACGCTCAGGATTCACCAAAATAACTTGGTATGGGTTGAACAGTGCTTTGTCCCCTTGGAATAAGATTACAAGATCCAACTTATTTTGATAAGCCAACCATGTACCACGGTCTGACATGGTGTAACCTTGCATCTCTGCGGCCATGTTTAGCGTTGGCCCCATACCTTGACCTACGCTGCGGTAGCCTCCAAAGCTAGGTTCCATTTTCGTTTGTGCCCAGATACCCAGTTCTTTTTTATGGGTACCTGAATCATCGCCACGAGAAATGAAGATCGCATCTTTATCAGCAATCTCTTTGAAAACCTCGAAGACCGTTTTGTCGTCGTTAACTTGAGCAGGATCCGATTTAGGGCCTACGATAACAAAATCGTTGTACATGAGTTTGCGCGGAAGTACTCCATAGCCGTTCTCAACAAACACGCTTTCTGCTTTTGGTGCGTGTGTGATTACTAAGTCAACGTCGCCGTTTTCACCCATTTTCAGCGCTTTACCAGTACCTGCTGCGATGATATCGACTTTGTAACCTGTGTCCTTTTCAAATTGTGGAAGTAAGTAATCTAAAAGACCAGAGTGGTAAGTACTGGTTGTCGTTGCCAGGCGAATATGTTCGCCTTCTTGAGCTGAAATAGCCGAGTAGCTTACAAGTGTGATTGACGTTGCGGCCAAAGTTAGCGCAATTTTATTCATTTTTGTTGTTTCCTTTCCAATGATTCTCTGTTTTCTATGGGTATGAGGAACATTCAGCTAGCGCTAGAGTGTCAAAGCGCGCTCAAATCACAAGCCACGTTAGAAGACGAGACTCCGCGATGGCAAAAAAGAAATTCGCATTCTCATATGGCTTTAAATCTTTATAGCAAACAAGCTAAGCAAACAAAATGCCAACATTTTATAATCTAAATATGTGCGAATTACGCTCGAATTGATGGACTTGTTTGCACTAAATCTTATGTTGGTACAAAATGTCTCACTCATTATAGAGCGTATCGTTTTAAAATTGGTACACTCTGTCCCATAAGATTCCAACTGGGGTAAATATGTCTACTCACTCCCATATTAGTACAAACCAACAATACAATGCTTTTTCAGTACTGGTTGTTGATGATGAATTGGGCATGCAAGCTATTCTTAAAAAGGCACTGGGCAAACTTTTTTCCCATGTCGATACCGTTGGCAGTATTGAAGAAGCCGAATCATTACGTAACTCACGTCACTATGATTTGATTCTATTGGACATCAACTTACCGGGACGTTCAGGAATTGAATGGGAAGAAGCGTTTGAAGATGATGACAAACGTGCAGACATCATCTTTATGACAGGTTATGCCGATCTGGAAACCGCCATTCGCGCCCTTCAACTTGGTGCTTCGGATTTTATTCTAAAACCGTTTAATCTTGAACAAATGTTGAAAGCGGTTGCTCGCTGTATGGATCGTCGTTTGAACGAACGCATGCAATATGCGATGAAGCGTGATTATCAACGTCATTATACTTCCGAAATCATCGGTGGCTCAGAAAAGACTCGTCAGCTTAAACAATTGATCACACAGTTTGCGCCTTCTCGTGCTTCGGTACTTATTGAAGGCGAGTCCGGGACTGGCAAAGAGTTGGTTGCCAGAGGCATTCACCAAGCCAGTGAACGCTCAGGACCTTTTGTACCACTAAATTGCGGAGCGATCGCTCCAGAGTTGTTAGAGAGTGAACTGTTTGGCCATACGTCTGGTGCATTTACAGGGGCGAAGAAGTCTCGGGAAGGTCTTTTCCGTGTTGCTAACGGAGGCACGCTATTTTTAGATGAAATTGGAGAAATGCCACTGTCGATGCAAGCTTCTTTGCTGCGCGTATTAGAGCAGCGAAGCATCCGTCCGGTTGGCTCTGAAAGAGAGGTCAGTATTGATGTTCGCATCGTTGCGGCTACCAATCGTAATCTTCAAGAAGAGGTTAATAAAGGTAACTTCCGTAGTGACTTGTATTACCGCTTAAACGTACTAAAGATAGAAGTCAGTCCGCTACGAGAGCGTAAAATGGATCTGCTAGAGCTTGTCCCTTATTTCAGCAATATGCTGACTGGTGAACTGGGTATGCAAGCGCCTAAATGGGCCCATGAAGACATGGAGGCTATGACTGAATATGAATGGCCAGGTAATATCCGTGAGCTTAAAAACTTGATCGAACGCTGCATTTTGTTAGGCAAACCTCCGGCGCACCATTGGCGTGAACTGAACGGTGGTCACGTACTTCCCAATGTTTCGGTTACCGTTTCCAACAGTGCGGAGTTACCAACGTTCAAAGAAAAGATAACGTTTACAGGAGAAGGTTATCCAAATAGTTGGACGCTCAAACAGGTAGAAAAAGCCCATATACAGCAACTGGTGAGTTTACACGAAGGCAATAAATCGGCGGCGGCTCGTGATTTGGGCGTAGCACGTAAAACGCTGGAACGTAAATACAAAGAGTGGGATGGCGAGGATGAGGATTATGCCGAATAACTCTTACTACACCGGCTTTTCAAAGTGGTCGCACCGTTTTAAAACGATGGTGCGCTATCGGTTGTTGATGCTGACGTCAGCGCCGATTTTTCTTACTTTGATCGCGTTGATTGGTATTACCGTTTATTGGTCTATTCATTACACTTGGCAAAATGCGTTGCTTGATGTGTCGGAGCGTCTTGGCGTTGCTAACAACAGCATCACTCTTTTACAGCAGAAACAAGCGAATTACGTAAATTCGTTTGCGGATTCATATGGTTTTCGAACACGGGTGAATCAGGGAATGCCAACGGCGCAATTACAAACTTGGGTAACGAAGCAGAAGCAACGCTATGATTTAGACTTTTTGTCATTCCAGCGTGTGAACTCTATTGAGAATAAAATGCGCTTTATGGATCTCACCAAACGTGAGTCGTTCTTTGATGTACTCGATAAATCAGAACTCGAGCGCCTCGACCCAGATTTAGCGAAGTGGGCTGAAGTTCCAATTTTAAGAAACGGTGAAGTTGAAGTTCGGGGTTTGGTTAGCCGTACGGTGATCCCAGTATATAACCAAGTGGGTGATTTAATCGGCTTTTTAGATGGCGGCATCTTACTAAATAACAGCACCGTTTTGGTTGATCAAATTCGCGATCTTATCTATCTGAGTGACAACGACTGGCTACGCCCTGTCGGCACGCTGACGGTTTTTCTTGACGATCTTCGCGTCAGTACCAATGTCCCTTTGGATAGCGATCAACGTTTGGGTCGTGCAATCGGTACGCGGGTCAGTTCGGAGGTTTACAACACCGTTTTAAGTGAAGGAAAGCAGTGGGTAGATCGAGCGTATGTCTATGACGCTTGGTACATCACGGCTTACCAGCCGATCAGAGACCAATACGACAATGTCATAGGCATGTTGTATACCGGCTATCTGATGTGGCCTTTCGTTAAAGCGTACATGACTAATATTGTTGAGATCAGCTTTATTACTATGTTGTTGTTGGTGGTGTCTGGGGTAATGGTTTATCGGGGGTCTAGGGAACTGTTTAATCCGATTGAGCACATTCATCGTGTAGTAAAGATGATTCAACTTGGAAAAGAAACGCGTATTGGTCCACTAGACCTTAATGACGAACATGAGTTGGCTCAATTGGCAAAGCAGTTTGATAATATGCTGGACTTGTTAAGGCAACAGAAAAATGAGCTTCAGTTTGCTGCAAATGAGTTGGAAAGGAAAGTACAGCAACGTACCGCGAGTTTAGAGGAGAAAACTGCGGAGTTAGAGCTGCACATTCAGTTACTTAACCAAACTAGGAATAAGCTAGTCGTACATGAAAAGCTCGCTGCATTAGGGGAGTTAACGGCCGGTATCGCTCATGAGATTAACAACCCAAGTGCCGTTATATTGGGTAACGTTGAGTTGATCCAGTTTGAACTGGGCGTCGAGGCTAAACGGGTTCAAGAAGAACTGGATGCGATACATACTCAGATTGACCGTATCCGAAACATTACTCGAAGTCTACTGCAATACAGTCGCCAAGGCGGCGTGCAAGATGAAATTACCTGGCAGCACATCAATCCAATTATTGATGAGAGTATCACTCTTGTAAAAACGGGCACAAAAAAACGCGATATTGAGTTTGTAACTGATCTACATGCGCATACTTCTGTTGAAGTGAACCGACATCACCTACTGCAAATTTTGGTCAATCTTCAAATGAATGCCATCCACGCAATGGATGGCAAAGGAACGCTGACGGTTGTCAGCGAAGATTGGATTGAAGATGGTGAGATAAAAGGCGCGGCGATTCATATCACTGACGAAGGCTGTGGCATTAAACCTGAGAACCTAAGGCGTATCTTCTCGCCGTTTTATACCACTAAGCGCGATGGAACAGGATTAGGGCTTTCGGTTTCACAAAGTATTCTTAGTCAAACCGGTGGTGAGCTAAAGGCTGAATCGGAATGGGGTAAGGGTAGTACATTCAGTATTTATCTCCCTAAGAAGGCTGAGTTACTGCTTGAAGTAACGAATATTGCCTAACATGGCTGTGGCAATAGACGTTTAGAAATCGTCACCTAACAAATCGCGTCGGTCACTCAAAGAAAAAGGGTCAGTGTTATCGCTGACCCTTTGTGTATCAACTTACTATGGTGGTTTGTTTAACTTAACCTGTATGCACCGCAATTTTTGGCGGGGTGATGCGGTGTTTCTTGAACTCATTCATGTCAACGTAGAAAGGAATCACCACCTGCATATCCAGTGCACCATAGTTACCACTGACCACCACTTCACTTAAAAAAATGGTGTTCGGCATCTTAATGATGTCATCGGTCAGCGCAAGCATGCGCAACGATCGCGCTCCATACATAACGTCGAATCGTTGAAAGACTCAAGGCACTCACTTCTTGGCTTGTGCTAAGGCTATTACGATAAGCAAACTCGAATATAAAGCTAATGGCGATAGAACCGCCTACAACCCACTAGTGAAGAAATAATGTTCATCATCGACTGAGCATTGTAATGCAGGCCAAAACGATTTCAATAGCGTTCAAAAGCCGCTATATGGGAAATAGAGACTTACCGTGATGTTTCAATTAAGGTGAAGCAGGGAAGTAAAAAACTGCCCTGTTGAATTGGCGTTACGAATTAAAATTTAACCGTGATTGAAGTTTGTCGAAGAATCGGCATCACTACCGTTGACCACTGGGTGCTTCTCAAAGAAATCAATACAATGCTGTAAATCAGCTAGCATTAGATTCGCAAGGTCTCGGCTGAAGCCATGACGAACCAAAATACGCATGATGACAAGATCTTCTCTATCAGCAGGCATTGCGTATGCCGCAATTTGCCATCCTCTTGAGCGAATTCGATCGGATAGATCATAGAGGTTAAAGCCTGGATTGACCCCTTTTTTGAGCGACCAACTCAATGCAGGTATTCCCCCCTTACCATTGTATATAATCTCAAACATACCCATCTTATTGATTTCTCCTGCAATATACTGTGCAGTGTCATAACAGGCTTGATGGATCTTAGTGTAACCCTCTCTACCAAGGCGTAGGAAATTGTAATATTGATCGACAATTTGGCCACCAGGGCGAGAGAAGTTTAACGCAAAAGTGGGCATATTGCCGCCGAGGTAGTTTACGTTAAAAATCAGATCGTTATGAAGTGACTCTGCATCTCGCCATACAACCCAACCGACGCCAAGTGGGGACAAACCAAACTTATGCCCAGAAGCATTAATCGATTTCACGCGTGGTAAGCGAAAATCCCAAGCCAAGTCTGGGTCACAAAATGGAGCCAGAAATGCGCCGCTTGCGCCATCGACATGGACTGGAATATCTAGGCCGGTTTCATGCTGAAGTTTGTCGAGAGCGTCACATACGTCCTTTACTGGCTCATACTCACAAGTAAACGTGACGCCAAGTGTAGGGACAACACCAATCGTATTTTCGTCACAGCGTTTAATGACCTCTTCAGGGGTCATAATGAGTCGTTCGCCTTCCATTGGAATTTCACGGAGTTCAATATCCCAATAACGAGCAAATTTGTGCCAGCAAACCTGAACAGGGCCACAAACCATATTTGGCTTGTCAGTCGGTTTACCCAGTTTTTTCATTTTCTCACGCCAAGCCCATTTTAATGCCATCCCGCCAAGCATGGCCGCCTCGCTGGATCCCGTTGTCGAGCATCCCATAGGATTGTCGGCGCTTGGCGAGTTCCATAAATCTGCGAGCATGTGTACGCAACGGGATTCAATTTCAGCAGTCTGCGGGTACTCATCTTTATCAATCATGTTTTTGTCGATGGACTCGTCCATTAATTTATGGATTTCCTCGTCAATCCAGGTCTGACAAAATGTGGCCAAGTTTTGTCGTGAATTACCGTCCATCATGAGTTCATCATGGACGATTTGATAAGCATGGGTTGCCGATTGCTCATCATCTGGAATTCGATATTTTGGCACTGAAATCGACAAGTCTTTCGATGAATAAACATCATCTTTCAGTGATCCCTTAAGAGTGGATTTTTTATGAAGAGCCATAGGAATTCCTTTTCATGAACGAAGCAATGGTTCGCGGATAAAAAGTAAAAAAATAGGTGCTAGATAGAAAATGAAAGAAATGAACGTTGGTACCGATAAAAGTAGCACCAAAATTCATTTCTTTTTGTATGGCATAAATTTTTTAAAATAGAAATAGCACTAAGGCATTAATCATTAACTTCTTTTTTTGCAATTTCACTGACCTTCGCTTGAGGCTGCTTTTGACAACCTTCAACAATATCGTCGATTTCTACAGGGTCGAGTTGATCAATCTCGGTGATACTGTGAGCCGACACAATGTAACCTACGGCAACGGGAATCACAGAATAGTCTTGCACTAGTAAAACGCTGCAATCCATGTCTGCAGCGTTGGTGTGATTGTCAGCAAGCACGGGTGTACCCATAAGAATGAACGATGCACTAATGGCCGAAGCTAAAACTTTCATATTTCACCTCAATATTAATGGTTTTGAGTTTAAACTCAGAAAAATTGTAGTCGGCATATGTGGGTTTGCAAATTCATGACGAAGATTCTTGGTGAGTTAATAAAGATAACAAAAGTTCGTGATGGTTCTGGATAAACATAGAGATACTAGGTCATTTAAAATGCGACAGAATTATTTGTATACAGAAAAATGAACTACACTTTAGCCAGTTAAATAAGCGTTTAGATTTCATAAGGAATTTGACAGTGAATGAATCGGTAAATAGTCGCAAGCATCTTAGTTTGTTTGGGTTCTTTGCCTTAAGCGCAACGATGGTGATGACGATTTATGAATATCCAACCTTTGCATCTTCAGGTGTTTCATTAGTCTTTTATTTTGTTGTTGCTGGGTTATTTTGCTTTCTTACTGTTGCATTGTGTGCCGCAGAAATGGCAAGGCTAGAGGGGGGTAAAGGCGGCGTCTACACTTGGGCAGGTAAGTCACACGGAGAGAAATGGGGGGGCTAATATGATTTCATGTGTCGCGCGTAGCACTTGGTATATCGTTTATTCCACCTGCGCAGTTAGGTGGAGGCAATGCATCTACCGCTTATTTACCGATTCTCGTTATAAGTTTTTCCGTAACCCTGTGGATCCCATTGTTGGTTTATAGAAGAATGAGAGAATTAATAATAGTGAAAACTGAACTGTATTTTAATATATGTCAAATTCTAAATTTGAATTTAACATATATTCTTTTTTAAAATCACTTTAATCATTAGGAGGTTATAGTGAAAAAATGGATTTTTGGTGTCATTATTATCGCTGTTCTTGCCTTCGGGAGTGTGATTGGTTTTAATTTGTTTGTGAACAACAAGATTAAAACGAAGATAGCAAACTTACCCGAACCTATATTTCCCGTAACGGTTGAGCAATTAAAACCTACGGTATGGGCTCAAAATATTAAAGCCATTGGATTTATTGAGCCATATCAAGGTGTTGATGTTTCGAATGAAGTCTCTGGAATCGTGACTAAAATTAATTTTGAAAACGGCGAACGCGTAAGTGCAAAGACAGTATTGGTTTCCTTAAATGATCAGGTACAACAAGCACAGTTAAAAGAACAACAGGTGCAATTGCCCTCTGTTAGAAATGACTATTTAAGGCTCAAAAAGCTCTATCGTGAAAAATCTGTCTCAGAACAAAGCCTACAAGCCGCAGAGGCGAAATATCAAGCCTTATTAGCGAACATCGAAAGTTTAAAAGCTAACATTGAGTTACGTAAAATTCGCGCGCCTTTTGATGGAAAGCTAGGTATTCGGAACATCAACCTTGGGCAATACGTATCTGTTGGTACTGATATTGTAAGACTCGAAGATTTATCTGTTATGCGAGTCAGGTTTAGCGTGCCTCAATCGAAAATTGGTCACTTAAAGATAGGGCAGCGAATCTTGCTGAGTGTTGAGTCTTATCCAGGGAAAACCTATGAGGGAAAAATCAACGCGATAGAACCAGTAATTAATGACAAAACTGGCTTAGTTATGATTCAGGCAGAGATACCGAACGACGACAGAACCCTAATTGGCGGTATGTTCGCAGATGTGAATATTTCGTTAAGTGATCTAGAAAAACAATTTGTTGTTCCCCAAACATCCATTGTGTTTGCGCTTTACGGCAATTCCGTTTTTGTTGTAGAGAAAGATGGAAGTGACCATCGCGTCAAACAAATCACGGTTGAAGTGCTGCAGAGAGATGGAAATTTCGCGCTAATAAAGGGCGATTTAAAATTTGATCAACAAGTGGTCACAACAGGGATTTTGAATTTGGGCAACAACACAAAAGTGAATATTGTAGCAAACCCGATAAACACGCCAGATAAAATGCCTAAGCTTTAGGAGTGCGATCATGAATTTTACTGACATTTTCATTCATCGTCCCGTGATGGCTGCCTCACTGAGTGTCTTACTGCTTCTTTTAGGGCTCAATGCATTGAAAGATCTACAAGTTCGCCAGTACCCAGAAATGACAAACACAGTGATTACGGTGACAACTCCGTATCCAGGTGCAGACGCTGAGCTTATTGAGGGGTTTATAACACAACCTTTAGAGCAGGCGTTATCGCAAGTTGATAATTTAGATTTTATGACATCAACGAGTCAACTTGGTTCTTCTACTATAACATTGAACATGATGTTGAACACAAGCCCGGAAGAAGCATTATCTAGCGTACTATCTCAAATTAATTCTGTTTCTAATCAACTTCCTAGAGAGGCCTATAATCCATCGGTAACCTCTTCAACCGGCTCAACAACGTCGATCATGTACATATCGTTTTATAGTAGTGAATTGAATTCGAGCCAAATAGTAGACTACCTCGAAAGGGTGGTTAACCCACAGATATCGACTGTCAATGGGGTGTCAAACATTCAGATGATGGGGGGAACGCCATTTGCTCTTAGAATTTGGCCCGATCCAGAGAAATTGGGGCAATTTAACCTTACCACCAGTGATTTGGTTAATGTGCTTCAGCAAAATAATTATCAGTCAGCGGTGGGTCAGTTCAATAGTTATTTGACCATCTTAAATGGCACGATCGATACCCAAGTTGATACCGTTGATGGTTTGAAGAGCCTCGTTATTGAAAGCAGTGATGGGCAAGTGGTTCAACTGCAAGACGTTGCGGACGTTACTCTTGGTAAAAGCAGTGATGGAACCAGGGCGTTGGCGAACGGTAAAGAGGCCGTTATCATTGGTATCAACGCAACGCCAACAGCAAACCCACTAGATGTCGCTCAAGGTGTCCGCACACAATTTAAATCCATTGAAAAGAACTTACCCAATACTATTCAGTCGACATTGATTTATGACTCAACCTTAGCAATTACAGACTCAATCAATGAAGTGATAAAGACCATAGTAGAAGCGGCGTTGATTGTTGTCGTCGTTATTCTTTTGTTTCTAGGCTCTTTTCGTGCTGTGATTATTCCTATTGTCACCATACCGTTATCACTGATTGGTGTTATTGCTGTCATGCAAGCATTTGGGTTTACCTTGAACTTGATGACACTCCTTGCCATGGTACTGGCGATAGGACTTGTGGTTGACGATGCCATTGTGGTGGTTGAAAACGTCGAACGGCACATCAAAATGGGGGCGAACCCTTTTCAAGCGGCTTTAGTAGCGACAAGAGAAATTGCGGTTCCTGTTATTTCAATGACTATCACGCTGGCGGCGGTTTATGCTCCGATTGCACTAATGGGTGGCGTAACCGGCTCATTATTTAAAGAGTTCGCGCTTACGCTGGCTGGTGCGGTCGTTATATCTGGGTTTATAGCGTTAACACTCTCTCCAATGATGTGCTCTAAAATGCTCAAAGCCCACGCACAGCCAAGTAAGTTCGAATCCATGGTTGAAAGGGTGCTTGGAAAAATCACCGTCACGTACCAAAGAGTGCTGTTAACGGTATTAGAGCGTAAAGCCGCAGTGGTTTTATTTGCTTTGCTGGTGCTTGTGTCCCTGCCAATCATATTTAGTTTCATCCCATCCCAGTTAGCGCCAGATGAAGATCAGGGCGTTGCCGTCATTATCGGTTCAACACCATCGACATCGAATAACGATTATATTCAAGCAAACATGCAGCTAGTGAATGATGCTGTAACAAAACAACCTCAAGTTGAAGCATCACTGGCACTAATCGGCGTGCCTACCAGCAGTCAAGGTTTGGCGATTGCCCCGTTAATTCCTTGGAGTGAAAGAAACCTTAGCCAAAAAGAGATATCAGCCAACATAAACAAAGAAATAAAAAAAATACCAGGTATGAAAGCAACAACGTACCAAATGCCTTCATTACCAGGTGCTTCCGGAGGCTTACCGATTCAATTCGTTATTACCAGTCCAGCGAGTTTTGAGACGTTATATGCTATTGGTAACAAGCTGTTAGATAAAGCAAAAAAGAGCCCATTATTTGTTTACACTGATGTGAACCTTAAGTACGACTCGGGTTTGGTTCGTTTAAATGTCGATCGTGAGGCTGCAGGCGCTTATGGTGTGACGATGCAAGAAATTGGGGCAACACTCGGAACGATGATGGGAGGCGGTTACATTAATCGTGTCAATATCGATGGCCGTTCTTATGAAGTGATCCCTCAGGTCGAGCGTTCGTTTCGTGACAACCCAAGTCTCATCGAGGAGTTTTATGTAACTGCACAAAATGGAAGAGCAGTCCCACTTTCTAGTTTAGTCAGTTATACCGTTGAAGGGCAGGCAAAATCTCTGCCTCACTTTAACCAAATGAATTCGATTTCAATTGAAGCCGTCCCTGCACCCAACGTCGCGATGGGAGATGCGATTGCATTTTTTGAACAGTTGGCCACAACCGATCTTCCTACGGGATACAATTACAATTTTATGGGTGAATCTAGACAATTTGTTGAAGAGGGAAGCTCGCTCTATTTAACTTTTGCTTTAGCACTCGCGATCATATTTCTTGTATTAGCGAGTCAATTTGAAAGTGTGCGTGATCCTCTAGTGATAATGATCACCGTACCACTCGCCATTAGTGGGGCATTAATTGCGTTAGGTTGGACACATATATCAGGAGAGACCTCTCTCAATATTTACTCGCAGGTTGGTTTAATTACCTTAGTGGGTTTAATTACTAAACACGGCATTCTCATGTGTGAGGTCGCAAGAGAAGAGCAAATGTTCAAGGGGGCCTCAAAACATGATGCAATCTTGGAGGCTGCCACGATTCGATTGCGTCCTATCTTGATGACGACCTCGGCAATGATTGCCGGGTTAATACCACTTCTTTTTGCCACAGGAGCAGGGGCAGCCTCACGTTACAATATTGGGTTAGTTATCGTTGCTGGCCTTGCAGTCGGTACATTGTTTACTCTGTTCGTTCTTCCCGTCATGTACACTTATATCGCAAGTGAACATAAACAAAATATTTTGAAAGAAGAACAAATTGATGCTGATAGTATCGGTCTAATATCAAAACCGGAAGACACCTAGAAAGTAGGAACCCTATCGATGAATGTGCATTTACGTCTTTCTATTCGCTATATGTTGATGGGGTTGATTGCCTTTACATTAGGCTATTACATCAATCTCTGGATTTACCCTAGCACGGCTTTGTTAGGGGGAATGTGGTCTGTCATTTCAGGTGTGATTGTAATAGAGGCGGATAGTTGGAAGCAAAATCTAAGCACAGCGAAGAATCGATTAATTGGTTCATTTATTGGCGGCGTGATTGCAACGATTTATCTAGGGTTTATCCCATTTCATATCATAAGTTTTGCTTTGCTTATTGGACTTACCGTGTTTGTCTGCAGCTTATTCCACGTTACACAACATATTAAATTAGCGTGTGTGACATTCTCCGTCATCATTATTGTTTCGACTATGTCTGATGTAAATCCGTTTCAGAATGCGAGTATGCGATTTCTGGAAAGTGGCATTGGTATAGCGAGTGCGTTATTGGTTAGTAAACTTATGTCATTCTTTCCCGCTTCTACTAAATAATGGTTGTATATATACCCAAGTAACCTCGAGATGCCTGGGTATAGTGTAGTTATTATTAGCATTAGAGTAAGGGGTCTTGGTCGTTACTTATAGGCACGCTTAGGTCATCGTACCCTGAGTAGTCTTTTGTCGTTTCTTAACTGTCTTTACGGTTCAATAACGCATATAATGCGCTCCAAATCACATTTCCCACATAGTAGTCATATGCTAATTACAAATAACATTACGCAGCAATTCGGTGCGAAGCCTCTATTTGAAAATATCTCAGTTAAGTTCGGGGACGGGAATCGCTACGGCTTAATCGGTGCTAACGGTTGTGGTAAATCAACCTTCATGAAGATCTTAAGTGGTGAGCTTGAGCAAACCAGTGGAAACGTAAGCTACGATCCAAACGAGCGTGTTGCAAAACTAAACCAGGATCAGTTTGCATACGAAGAGTTCACGGTTATTGATACAGTAATCATGGGCCATAAAGAACTGTGGGAGGTGAAGCAAGAACGTGACCGCATTTACTCTTTGCCAGAAATGAGTGAAGAAGATGGCATGAAAGTGGCTGATCTTGAAGTTCAGTTTGCAGAAATGGATGGCTACATGGCAGAAGCAAAAGCGGGTGAGCTTCTTCTTGCTGTGGGCATTCCAATGGAGCAACACTTCGGCTTAATGAGCGAAGTCGCACCAGGTTGGAAGCTTCGTGTGCTTCTAGCGCAGGTTCTATTTGCTGACCCAGACGTAATGCTACTAGACGAACCAACCAACAACTTGGATATGGATACGATCCGTTGGTTGGAAGACACGCTAAACGCGCGTAACTGCACTATGATCATCATTTCGCATGACCGTCACTTCCTAAACTCAGTATGTACCCACATGGCTGACTTGGATTACGGTGAGCTACGTGTATACCCAGGTAACTACGATGAGTACATGACAGCGGCTTCTCAAGCTCGCGAACGTCTACTGTCTGATAACGCGAAGAAGAAAGCGCAGATTGCTGAACTTCAAACGTTCGTGGCACGTTTCTCTGCAAACGCATCAAAAGCAAAACAAGCGACATCTCGTGCTAAGCAAATCGATAAAATCAAACTTGATGAAGTGAAAGCGTCTAGCCGTCAAAACCCATTCATTCGTTTTGAACAATCAAAAGAGCTATTTCGTAACGCTCTGATTGTTGAAAACCTAAGCCAAGGTTTTGAAGACGATCTGTTTGCTAACTTCAATGCAATTTTCGAAGTCGGCGAGCGCGTTGCTATCATCGGTGAGAACGGCGTGGGTAAAACAACCCTATTGAACACACTTGCTGGTGTACTAGAACCACGTACTGGTGAGTTCAAATGGTCTGAGAACGCGAACATCGGTTACTACGCACAAGACCACGCTCATGAATTCGCGGAAGACATGAACTTAACCGATTGGATGGGGCAATGGCGTCAGGAAGGTGACGACGAGCAAGTTGTTCGCGGCTTCCTAGGTCGCATGTTGTTTGGCCAAGATGACATTAAGAAGTCAGTAAAAGTACTGTCTGGTGGTGAGCAAGGTCGTATGCTGCTTGGTAAGCTAATGATGCACAAACCAAACATGCTGTTAATGGACGAACCAACCAACCACATGGACATGGAATCGATCGAATCATTGAACACGGCACTAGAGCAGTACAAAGGTACATTGTTCTTCGTATCGCACGACCGTGTATTCGTAGACTCACTAGCAACACGTATCATCGAAATCCGCGATGGTAAAATCACAGACTTTAAAGGCACTTACTCTGAGTTCCTAAAATCTCGTGGTATCGACCACTAATATTGCTTGTTAGCTTAAAGAAAAAGACCTCCTTAGCGAGGTCTTTTTTTATGTCGTTTATTCTTTGAATTGTCCCTTGAGGTAAGTGCCTATACCAACAAGGGCGAGCGTAATCACCACTGACAGAATGATGCTACTGGGAGTCAGTAGGTAATTCAATAGTCGCTCGCTGTTCATCGTTCACATCCATTTGAATAAGCCTCAATGTACTCGGTAAAATTAATTAGAAGACGAAAAAGGTTATTGTTCACCTTTTACGTCAAAAGCAACCTTCTCTGCGCCAGTGAACACTTGGAAGCGAAGACCTTTTGCACGAGCAATGGTGGTAATACCAAATCTCTTCGCCAGATCCAGACCCATTTGTGTCACACCAGAACGTGACAACAGAACAGGAATGCCCATCTGTGCGACTTTAATCACCATCTCTGATGTAAGGCGGCCAGTTGTGTAGAAAATTTTATCTTCACCCGTCTCTTGGTTAAGCCACATTTCTCCAGCCAACGTATCAACCGCGTTGTGACGACCAACATCTTCCACAAAAGACAGCACTTCATTACCTTTACACACCGCACAGCCATGCACTGCACCAGCTTTTTTGTAGGTGTCGTTGTAATGCGTTAACGCTTCAAGCGCTGCGTAGATTTCAGATTGCTTCAATGGCACTTGAGGCACTTGGTAATCTTCGAGCTGCTTCATCACGTTGCCGTACATAGTGCCTTGACCACAACCAGAGGTCACAGTCTTCTTCTTAAGCGCGCCCTCTAGGTGTTCGGTATTTTCTTTAGTAATAACCGCAGCCGAGTGTGTTTCCCAATCAATGATGACGGATTCAATCGCTTTAGAATCAGACAAGAAGCTTTGGTTCTTTAAATAACCCAACACAAGAGCCTCAGGGCGAGAGCCAAGCGTCATTAGCGTAACAACTTCCTTCCAGTTCAACATCACGGTAAGAGGGCGCTCACACGCGATTTGCTTAGTCAGCTTCTCGCCGTATTCGTCAAACACTTCTACTTCGATGGTCTGTAGGGGATTTTCACTGGTTTTAATAATGTTTGGTTTTACCACAGTCATGTCCTAATGAATGAGAGAGCCGATGAACGTTCTCATTAATGGGTCTATTCGTCTTAACGCTACTTACAGAGCAATTCTCATTCCAAAATAGCTGTAATGCGGGAAATTGCGAGGCATTGGTACGATTATGAATTAATTCCGCGATATCGCAGCAATGACACAGGTAATATTTGAATTTCTACTAGTTTTGAATTTATGAGCTTAGTGAAGATTGAGCTCAGTTTGGCGCGTATATTGCTTTTTACCGCTAAAATGGTTGAAAGCAAAGTACAACATGTCCTTTTCTGTCTTAAAGTCAACATAGAACAAATTGGGTGAATTATGTCGGATAAGAAGCAGTTCGTAAAAAATGAAGATTTGTGGTCGATAGGTGTCGATCTCGTACAGCATGAGATAAGCACGGGTATTTGGGTTACGACGCAGTGGCAATTGACGAGGTTTGAAATTTATCCAACCGAAGACACTCAACATGTGTGCTTATTACAGCTGCATAAAGATGAACGCACCGATTATCGCTTTAACCTGAGCTCACAGCAGCCGAAGCTTTTCTTGGTTATGGACAATCTTGATTCTAGTGATACACCAACCATTCAATTAATTACAGCGTCTCAAACTGTCGCTGCGCAATATATGGATGGCGATAACTTAGTATTATCCAATGATATGCCGTTAGCCGTTCAAGCTTGGATGGAAGCCTTTATTGGTCGTCACGGTGAATTGTTAGAAGTAAGACGTAAGAAACGAAAAGGAGCGGGCAGAGCAAATGGCAACTAATTTTTTTAGCCGTTGGTCGAAACGTAAATTAGAAGAATCCATAACCGAACTTAAAGACGCTGAGGTTGTGGAGTCTAATAAACTTATTGAACCAGAAACAGCACAAACACAAGAAGAACCAAATACTGAAACGAAAGCAGTGGCAGCGGAGACACTAGGTGCTTCAGCTCAAGAGGCCTCAAGCGAATCAAACGATCCTGAAGAGGTGTCCGTAGCGCAGCTATTGGTGTCTGAGGCTTCAGAGAGTGTTAAGAAAGCAGCATTGCGTAAGATGTTCTTATCAGAAGAGTTTAACGTTCGTGATGGTTTGGATGATTACGACGATGACTACAGTAACCTAAAGTCGCTTTCTGAAGGCGTTGCAGAAACACTTCGTGATTGGGTGAAAGAGAAAACTGAAGAAGAACCAGCAGAAGAAGATTCACAACTATCCGAATTTAATGAAAAAAGTGACATTGAAGCGACTGATGCAGAACCAACCGAAGGTGGCGAAATCCCTGAGGAACAAAAAGACCTGGATATAAAAACAGTGTTTGGTGAAAGTGATACACCAGAGACAAAATGAAACCTGAAGAGGTGGGACAAAATATACCTCATAAAGAATAGGTACATTTTGACCAAACGCTCAATGAACCGGCTGCGACAAAATGTCCCAGTCGGTTTTTTTATTCCTACAATGTTCAAGGTGAATAGCTTAGTATTTGAAAATAAAAAGATATTTAATTGGCGCGACATTTGCATCCTGTTGCTCATTACTATTCTTTTTGAAGTTAGAAAAGTTGCCTATTAGGCATTGATAACCCATGAAGTGCTACCTAAAGGGGTAGTTACTGCCGAGTTAATCAGCAGAATCACCTGCGCTAACTACAATGAAAGATGGAAGAAACTATCCATACGTATAAATGGAACTGAGCAATGTTGAAACAACTATTAGAACAAGCAACTTCCAATAACGGTAAAGCGCGTCTATATGCGTTTGAGAATACCGTAGAGTTGACCAATCTTATTCCACCAACGGTGAGCTACGAGAGTGGCGGTAATACACTGATTGTTGGACCGACAGCCATCATCGAGAGTGCCGCCGCACAGCTATCTCAAATGAACAGCCTGACACTGCTTTCTACCGATGGAGAGAAAGGTTCTAATCCAGAACTTTACTTTGCAAACTCGGTTCAGATTTCTGGTTTTCTAGGTACGTTTGAAGTGCTTATCGAAAAAAACGGTCTAACAAGCAACCTAGCAAAAGTCGCTATTAATAGTGATTGTTTCGATGTTGTTCTCGATCTTTGTTTAAGCAGCTGTATGTCAGAAGAGGTTCCAGTTCCGGGCTATTACCCAGTAGGACGCGGCTATCCAAAACTGGCAGAAGCGCTAGAAGAAATCCCAATGTTAATGGGTACGTTTGATAAGCCAAAATTCTTCCGTCTGGACACTGACCTGTGTGCGCACAGTTCTCGTGGCGTAAAAGGTTGTGAGCGCTGTGTGGATGCTTGTCCTGCTGGCGCACTATCAAGTGAAGGTAGCGATAAGACCGGTCACCGTATCGAGATTAACCCATACCTATGTCAGGGTGTGGGTACGTGTGCAACAGCTTGTCCGACCGAAGCAATCCATTATGCGCTGCCAAATCCAGAAGAAACACAAAAATTTATCGAGCGTATGCTCGCTAATTATGAGCTTGCTGGTGGACTTGATCCTATCGTGATTATCTGTAGTTCTCGTCATGAAAGCTACAATGTAATGGCACTGAAAATGCTGCCAGATAATGTGATACCAATTGTGGTGGAAGAGCTACCTTCTATCGGTATTGATACTTGGTTCGCTGCGTTGGTGAATGGCGCGACACAAGTGTTGTTCGCGGCTTCTCGCTTTATGCCACAAACGATTATTCGTATTCTGAACAACGAAGTGGGGATCGCGCAACATCTGTTGGATCAACTTGGTATCGCCAAAGAGACCATCGATATCCTTTACTTGGAATCGCTACGTGAAGGTCCGCCGACACTTTGCACAGATTCATTCGATCTTGCTCTAGGCGATCTGCAAGGCAATAAGCGTCAACGCCTATTTACTGCGCTTGATGCCATGTCTTCTTCTCGAATTCCTGTAGAGAACATAGTCGAACTGCCAGCGAACGCTCCATACGGTAATGTTTCTTGCCAGAGCAAAGATTGTACGTTGTGCATGAGTTGTGTGGCGGTTTGTCCAACACGTGCTCTACATACCGACGGTCAATCGCCATCGCTTAAATTCGTCGAACAAGACTGCATTCAATGTGGCTTATGTGCAAAAGCGTGTCCTGAAAATGTTCTGACGCTAATACCTCGCATGAATTGGGTGAAAGAAGAACGCCAGAAAGCAGTTGTAATTCATGAGGAAAAAGCAGCGGAATGTGTGCGTTGCCATAAACCTTTCGCACCACAGACTATGATTGATATGTTACAGAATAAGTTACGTGGTCACTCTCATTTCTCGGACGAAGCCGCGATTAACCGTATTGCCATGTGTGAAGACTGTCGTGTGATCGATATGTTTGAATCGATGGCGGCAGAGCCAATGAAACAATTGAAATACTAGGAGCTTGCAGTGAATACGCAACTAGAACAAGAACAAACACTGAGAGCAGAGATCTACTTAGTTCTTTCAGCCCTTTGTCGCAGTGCACCAACACCAGAAATGATTGAATTTTTGACGGCGTTAGAAATTGAACCATCTGAAAGTGCGATGCAAAAAGCGTGGGTCGCACTGCAGCAAGCGGCGAAAGAATCAAGTCATGAAGATCTAGAAGACGAATACCAAAATCTTTTTATTGGTATTGGCCGCGGCGAAGTGATGCCTTTCAGCTCATGGCATTTAACTGGATCGTTAATGGAAAAACCATTAGCAGAAATCCGTCGGGATTTAGCATTGATTGGTATCGAGCGCGATGAGCAGGTGAAAGAGCCAGAAGATCACATTGCTGCACTTTGCGAAGTGATGTCGATGCTTACAGGGGAAGATGAAGCGCTACAACAAGCGGTGTTCAACAAACACATCGCCCCTTGGTTTGCCTTATTTACTCGTCAACTTGAAAAGGCACAGAGCGCGAACTTCTACAAGCCTGTTGCCCAACTGTGTGAAGCATTCTTAACCCTAGAGCAAGTGCGCTTTAGCGTAAATACCAAAAGCAGTAAGCACAAATTAAAGATTGATGTGAAAAACGTCACTGATTACGAGTAATCGAGTAGTACTTGGACATATCGATAGAGAGGCATAAGTCTCCACAGTTCTACCGTAAGGTAAGGAAGCAATGATGAAAGATAATAAAGAAATAAACACAAGCCGCAGGGATCTCCTGAAAGGCTTAACAACTGCAGCCGTAGCTAGTGCGGTTGTCGCTGGAACAACAAGAGTGGCAAGCGCTTCAGAAACGGTTGAGACCTCTGAAAAAGACGTGAAGAAGACAGGGTATCGCGAAACGCAACATATTCGTGATTACTACAACACACTTTAGGAGATAACGAATGAAATTAGTCAAACGCTCCGACAGTGTGAGCAAGCAAACGAATCAGCTTGGCATTTCACGCCGTTCGTTTATGAAAAACTCCTCGCTCGCTGCTGGTGGCGCTGTTGTGGGTACAAGCCTATTTGCACCGGGCATGATGAAAAAAGCACAAGCAAAAAGTGTCGATCCAGAAGCAAAGGTTGAGCAGAAACGTACTATATGTTCACACTGCTCTGTGGGTTGTGGTGTTTACGCTGAAGTTCAAAATGGTGTGTGGACTGACCAAGAGCCCGCATTCGATCATCCGTTCAATGCCGGTGGCCACTGTGCAAAAGGCGCTGCATTGCGTGAGCATGGCCATGGCGAACGTCGTCTTAAGTACCCAATGAAACTTGAAAACGGTAAGTGGAAGAAGCTTTCTTGGGAACAAGCATTAGAAGAAATCAGCCAGCAGACACTGAAGATTCGTGAAGAATCAGGTCCTGACTCTATTTTCTGGTTAGGCAGTGCAAAACACAACAACGAACAAGCGTACATGTTCCGTAAAATGGCGTCGTTATGGGGTACCAACAACGTTGACCACCAAGCGCGAATTTGTCACTCAACAACCGTTGCCGGTGTTGCAAACACTTGGGGTTACGGTGCGATGACCAACTCGTTCAATGATATGCACAACTGCAAGTCCATATTGTTTATTGGTTCGAACCCAGCGGAAGCGCACCCTGTTGCGATGCAGCACATTCTTATAGCCAAAGAGACCAATGGTTGTAAGATTGTTGTTGTTGACCCACGTCGCACAAAAACAGCTGCCAAGTCCGATCACTATGTTTCAATTCGTCCTGGCACTGATGTTGCCTTTATCTGGGGTGTGTTGTGGCATGTATTCAAAAACAATTGGGAAGATAAAGAGTTCATTTACCAGCGAGTGTTTGGCTTAGACGAAATTCGTGCTGAAGTAGAAAAATGGAGCCCTGAAGTTGTAGAAAACGTGACGGGAGCGGATGAAGCGACAGTCTACAAGACCGCCAAAATTCTAGCAGAAAATCGCCCTGGCTCTATTGTTTGGTGTATGGGAGGAACCCAGCACACGACAGGTAACAATAATACTCGTGCATACTGCATACTTGAACTCGCATTAGGTAACTTAGGTAAATCGGGTGGTGGTGCGAACATTTTCCGTGGCCATGATAACGTGCAGGGCGCGACAGATCTGGGTGTACTATCTGACACGTTACCCGGTTACTATGGTTTATCGGAAGGCGCATGGCGTCACTGGTCGAAAGTCTGGGATCTTGATTACGAGTGGGTGAAAAACCGCTTTGATAACAATACTTACGCTGGTCAAAAGCCAATGAACAGCGCAGGTATTCCTGTCTCTCGCTGGATTGACGGTGTTCTAGAACAAACAGATAAAATACGTCAACGTGCCAATATTCGTGGCATGTTCTACTGGGGACACGCAGTAAACTCTCAGACCCGTGGTCCAGAGATGAAAAAAGCAATGCAGAAGCTGGATATGATGGTGATTGTTGATCCATATCCAACCGTTGCTGCGGTAATGAACGATCGTACTGATGGCGTTTACTTGCTTCCTGCTACGACTCAGTTTGAAACACACGGTAGTGTGACAGCGTCAAACCGTTCAATTCAATGGCGTGATCAGGTTATTCAACCACTATTTGATTCGAAACCTGACCACGAAATCATGTACCTATTGACGAAAAAACTTGGGTATGAAGATGTTCTGTTCAAAAACATCCGAGTTGAGAACAACCAGCCTGTAATCGAAGACATTACTCGCGAATTCAACAAAGGCATGTGGACGATTGGATATACAGGTCAAAGCCCTGAGCGCTTAAAACTCCATCAGAAGAACTGGCATACATTCAATTTCAATACACTTGAAGCGGTTGGTGGTCCAGTAAATGGCGAAACATACGGGTTACCGTGGCCATGCTGGGGTACACCTGAGATGAAACACCCAGGAACTCACATACTTTATGACACGTCTAAGACCGTTGCTGAAGGTGGTGGTAACTTCCGTGCACGTTTCGGTGTTGAATTTGAAGGTCAAAGCCTACTGGCGGTAGATAGCTACTCGAAAGGCTGTGAACTTAAAGACGGCTATCCAGAATTTACTGACAAAATGCTCAAACAGCTTGGATGGTGGGATGACCTAACGGCAGAAGAGAAAGTTGCGGCAGAAGATAAAAACTGGAAGACTGACTTATCTGGTGGGATCCAACGCGTGGCGATTAAACACGGTTGTATTCCGTTTGGTAACGCTAAGGCTCGCGCAATTGTGTGGACATTCCCGGATCGTGTGCCATTGCATCGTGAACCTCTTTATACACCAAGAAGAGATTTACTTGTAGATTACCCAACATGGGACGATAAGGCTTCTATCTTCCGTTTACCTACATTGTATAAATCAATCCAAGAGCAGGATAAAGCGAAAGAATACCCGATTATTCTAACCTCTGGCCGTTTAGTAGAGTACGAAGGTGGTGGTGAAGAAACGCGTTCTAACCCTTGGTTGGCCGAGCTTCAACAAGAAATGTTTGTAGAAGTGAACTTGAAAGACGCAAACGATCTTGGATTTAAAGATGGAGACGACGTTTGGGTTGAAGGTGCAGAAAACGGGCGTATTAAGGTGAAAGCAATGGTTACATCGCGTGTAAAACCAGGTTTAGCATTCTTACCATTCCATTTTGGTGGGAAATTCGAAGGTGAGAGTCTTCTTGATAAATATCCTGAAGGTTCAGCCCCTTACGTTATCGGTGAGGCGGCTAATACGGCAACCACTTACGGTTACGACCCTGTTACCTTGATGCAGGAAACGAAAGTAACTCTATGTAACATTCGCAAAGCGTAAGGAGCACTAAAATGGCAAGAATGAAATTCCTTTGTGATACCAAGCGCTGTATCGACTGTAATGGTTGTGTGACGGCATGTAAAAACGCAAATACTGAAGCTGTGCCATGGGGTATTCAGCGTCGTCGTGTTGTTACCTTAAATGAAGGCGAGCCAGGTGAGAACTCTATCTCGGTAGCATGCATGCACTGCAGCGATGCACCTTGTATGGCCGTTTGCCCGGCCGATTGTTTTGTTCAAACTAAAGATGGTATCGTCTTACATAACAAAGATTTGTGTATCGGCTGTGGCTATTGTTTATTCGCTTGCCCGTTCGGCGCACCACAGTTTCCAAAACAAAACGCATTTGGGGAAAGAGGGAAAATGGACAAATGTACATTCTGTGCAGGTGGCCCAGATTTACCGCCTAACTCTGAGAAAGAAAAAATGCTTTACGGCTCAAATCGAATCGCAGAAGGCAAACTACCTTTATGTGCGTCAATGTGTTCAACAAAGGCTTTGCTGGCCGGAGACGCTGAAAAAATTTCAGACATCTTTCGTGAACGAGTGGTTGAACGCGGAGCGAAAAACGCAGGTTGGACTGACGGAAACGACCTTTCTTATGATGCGACCAAAAGCTGATCTAGGAGAGACTCATGTTACATTCCATTAAACGTGCGCCTCTGGCAATGCTGTTTGTGTTAACAGCATTGTTGCTGGCTGTGACGTTACCAGTTCATGCAGAAGAGAGCCAAGCTCAACAAATTGTGAAGGCAGAAGTTATCCAACTTGCAGGTGCTGATTTCTGGCGTCAAGTCAGAGATGGAGAGGCAGGTACAACAGGATCCATGTCTCCGGAGCATGAAGTGTTAATCAATACGCCTGGCGAGGCATGGTATTTACTGAAAGAAAAATGGATGTCTCCAGCTGGTGCTGTGGCTATTTTCGGTAGTATCGCAATGGTGATCATGGCTTACTTATTCGTAGGTCCTCTGATGCTAAGTAAGCCTAGAACGGGTAAAAAGATAAAACGCTGGTCTCGATTAGACCGGGCACTTCACTGGAGTATGGCGTTTACATTTTTAACATTGGCATTCAGCGGCTTAATGTTGGTTTACGGTAAACACTTCTTAAAACCATATGTATCGACCGAGTTCTGGGGCTTTGTAGTGATGCTCGCGAAGCAATACCACAACTACATCGGGCCGTTGTTCTTTATCTTGCTCATCTTTGTACTGCTGAAATGGTGGCGCAAATCCATCCCTAATATGACTGACATTCGTTGGTTTATGAAAATGGGTGGTATGGTTGGTAAGCACAAAGGAACGCACCCATCAGCAGGGTTCTCTAACGGTGGTGAGAAAGCAGTCTACTGGTTGCTAATCTTCTTTGGTGCCATCGCCGCGGTCAGTGGCTTAGTTTTGGATTTCCCGATTTTTGGCCAGACTCGTCGTGATATGGAACTGTCTAACCTTATTCACGCAATATCGGCGCTTATCTTGATCTGTGGCTTTATCTTCCACATCTACATTGGTCTGTTCGGTATGGAAGGTGCGCTAGAGGGAATGGTCACTGGTGAAGTCGACGAAACCTGGGCGAAAGAGCACCACGATCTTTGGTATGAAGATGTGAAGTCTCAAGGCGCCATTGGTGACTCAAACGTGGCACAAACGGAAGTAAAAGGAGCGAAAGCGAATGAACAAACATCATAACGGGATTTGGGTTGCATACATCCTGAGCTGTTTGACCCCGTTTACGTTTTTGATCTCAGGCGTTATCGCAATCATTTATGCAGGTTACCGTTTGGATAAAGGTGATGACAGCGATGTGGTGAACTCTCATTATTATGGCTTGATTCGTACTTTTTTCCTTTACCTGACGTTCTTCGTGGTTTTGATCGTAACGGTTGCAACGTCGAATGGTGTATTAATTGGTGTGAGCGACTATTGGGTACACAGTTCACTACTGGATACCATCGCATACTTTATTCCATGGATAGGCATGCTGTTTGCTGCACTAGCGATTCTCGTGTGGTTCCTACGTATGTATCAAGGTATGCAACAGCTACGTAATAATTTGCCTCATCGTCCTTCAACTGGCCCAAATCTGTAAAGAATGATGGTTTCATAAGCGTGAGGCTATAATCGTAAAACCCTCGATATTTATCGAGGGTTTTTTATGCTTATTATCTTTCAAAGCAAGTATTAACAGTTGCCTTTCTTAGCTTGACCAGGAGGACAGAAGTTACCATTACCAGAGTGCTTGCTATCGTTCGTACTCACTTTGACTTTCACGTCGTCAATTTCACCTTCAACGTGTGTGAGTTGACAGCCCGCTAGGGTGGTAAGTAAAAAAAGAGCTAAAACGGCTCGCGTCATTGTTTTTCCTCTCAAAACGAAACATTAGTTAACGTCATTACGACTATGGTCTAATCCATATTACTACTGTTGTTAATCTTCCAGTGTTAAGCTTGTGAAAAAGAACGACAAGGATGAGTTATGAATTTCCCTTATAGAAATATTGTAGTACTAACTGGGGCTGGTATTTCGGCAGAATCCGGTATTCAAACGTTTCGCGCTCAAGATGGCCTATGGGAAAATCATCGCATTGAAGATGTAGCGACACCTGAGGGTTTTGCGCGTGATCCGGATCTGGTCCAAAGTTTTTATAATCAACGCCGAAAAAAACTGCAGGGTGAAGATATACAACCTAATGCCGCACATATCGCGCTAGGACGCCTTGAAGCAGAAATTTCGGGCAAAGTGACTGTCATTACCCAAAATATCGACAACCTTCATGAAAGAGGCGGCAGCAGCAACATTATTCATATGCATGGTGAGTTACTAAAGGCTCGTTGTAGTGAATCAAATCAAGTCATTGAACATTCGAAAGACATTCAAACCGGTGAGCTGTGCCATTGTTGCCAAATTCCTTCACAAATGCGTCCACACATAGTGTGGTTTGGTGAAATGCCTTTGCGAATGGGAGAAATCTATGCCGCCCTAGAAGAGGCAGATTTGTTCATTTCTATCGGTACCTCTGGCGTTGTGTATCCTGCTGCAGGTTTTGTTCATGACGCGAAGATGAATGGTGCGCATACCATTGAAATCA
The DNA here is from genome assembly GCF_052877535.1 of Vibrio sp. PNB23_22_6. Lineage (NCBI taxonomy): Bacteria > Pseudomonadati > Pseudomonadota > Gammaproteobacteria > Vibrionales > Vibrionaceae > Vibrio > Vibrio sp. PNB23_22_6. The sequence goes on from NZ_JBNFXP010000004.1 coordinate 162,476, forward strand.
ATTTAGAACCAAGTGCAGTCGAGAGTGAGTTTGAAGAGAAACGTTACGGCAAAGCAAGCGTTGAAGTGCCAAAATTGGTTGCCGAAATTCTTGCGCTAGAAAACGAAGCTAGCGCTTAAACAAACGTGTAGGACACAAATATTCCTATGCATTGTGTTTTGGACCGGGTACTTGTCCATACTCCAGATACAAGAAAAGCGACCGAAGCCGCTTTTCTAAACTAATTCGACAGACTGATTAGTTGTCTACTTTTAGTTTTTGGAAGTACTCATCGTAAAGCACGCTTGCTTCACCAACTTCATCTTGCCATGTGCCGCTGTCCATCACTTCTTGTGGTGGGAAGATACTTGGATCGTTAGCAAATTCTTTCGGTAGTAGCTCGTGTGCGGTTTTCACTGGAGTAGGGTAACCAATCTCTAGTGCAATCTTAGCTGCGTTTTCTGGACGTAATAGGAAGTCAATCATCTTATGCGCAGCATCAACGTTCTTAGCGCCAGCTGGAATTGCTAGGCTGTCCATCCAGAAGATAGAGCCTTTTTCTGGCCAGATGATGTCGATGTTCGCGCCTTCTTGACGAGCCATGTATGCAGAGCCATTCCAAAGCATACCAAGTGAAACTTCGCCTGCTAGGTATGGGTTCGCTGGGAAGTCTGAGTTAAATACCAATACGTTTGGCATTAGCTTCTTCAGCTCTTCGTAAGCGGCTTTTATTTCATCTGGATTCGTTGTGTTAGGTGAGTAACCAAGCTTACTCAATGCAATGTGGAATACTTCGCGAGAATCATCCATCAGCATCAGTTGGCCTTCCCACTTGCTGTCCCAGAAATCATCCCATTTAGTCACAGAAGACTTATCTAGCATGTCTGCATTGATACCAATACCCGTCGCACCCCAAATGTATGGGATAGAGTAGTTGTTATTCGGGTCGAACGGCTTGTTCAGGAAGTTAGTGTCTAGATCAGCAAAATGAGACAATTTCTCTTTGTTGATCTGTTGCAGCATGCCTTCTTTACGCATTTTTGATACGAAATAGGTAGACGGTACTACCAAGTCGTAACCAGAACCTTGAGTTTTCAACTTTGCGTACATGCTTTCATTTGACTCGTACGTAGAGTAGATGACCTTGATCCCAGTTTCTTTTGTAAAGTCTTCAAGAACTTCATTTGGAATATATTCCGACCAGTTGTAGAAATAAAGTTCTTGATCAGCCGCCATTGCAGGGGTAGCGATTAGAGTCGCTGCACACAGTGCGCTTGCGTAGAATTTACTTTTCATTTGTTTTCCGTTTTGTTCAGCAATAGCACATACCAACACCGGATGGTATTGATAGACCCATTGCGATAAGCACAATCCTGTTTATTCGGATCACCAACCTCAATCATTATTGGATAAATAGGTGACAATGTTTGAAGCCGCGTCAAATAAACCTGGCTACGTTTACCTAAATAACCTCGAATTCGAAATAGTGATGACACTCTGAACTCTCAAGTTAATAGGGTATAAAAGTATATCAGTCAATGACAAAAATAGGCAGCGTATTGCTGCCTATTTTTTTTAGTAGATGCCTTTTTAAGCAGATTATTGACCCGCTTTCAGCTTCAGGAAGTAGTCTTCGTATTTCACTGTCATGTCACCGACAGAATCTTGCCATTCAACTCGGTCAAGATCTTCTTGAGAAGGGAACAGTGGAGCAACGTCTTTGAACTTCGCGTTAGATTCTGCAACCGCTGTTAGATAACCAGTATCACGAGAGATTTGCTCAGCAATTTCTGGACGCAGTAAGAAGTCGATCATTTTGTGAGCAGCATCTACGTTTTTAGCACCAGAAGAGATAGCAAAGTTATCAACCCAACCGATACCACCTTCTTTAGGGAATACAAGCTTCAGGTTCATGCCTTCGTTTTGAGCTGCTGCCGCACTACCATTCCAAAGCATACCAACACCAACTTCACCAGACATGTAAGGTGCGCCTGGGTTGTCAGAGTTAAATACTAGTACGTTTGGCATTAGCTTTTGCAGCTCTGCGTATGCTTCGTCAATCTGTTTTGGATCTGTGGTGTTACCAGAGTAACCCAGTTTGCGCAGTGCAATGTGGAATACTTCACGAGTATCGTCCATCAGCATTACTTGACCTTCAAGCTCAGGTTTCCATAAGTCAGCCCAGCTTTGGAAGTCATTTGGATCGTACATGTCAGCATTCACTGCTAGACCTGTAATCGCAACAACGTGTGGAATAGAGTAGTCATTCTTTGGATCGAAAGGCTTATCTAGGTAATTTGTATCTAGGTTGCCGAGGTTTTTCAGCTTAGACTTGTCGATTTTTTGTAGCATACCTTCATCACGCATCTTTGCGACGAAGTAAGTTGAAGGTACGACTAGATCATAACCTTGGTTATGAGTTTTTAGCTTTGCATACAACGTTTCATTCGACTCGTAAGTCGAGTAGATAACCTTGATGCCAGTTTCTTTGGTAAATTGCTCTAGGATATTACTGTTAATGTAAGGACCCCAGTTCATAAATACCAATTCTTTGTCGTCCGCTGCCGCTGAACCAGAGAACAGAGAAAGCGCACATGCACTACCAGCTAATAGAGTAGCCCATTTTTTCATTGACGTTAGCTCCAAACCAAACGTTGTCCAATTAACTGGACGATAGATAGAAAAACAGAATGGGATGTAAGCATTCTGTTTGATGATTTGACGGTGGTAGATTTTACTTTACTTTTTCTCTTGCTAGCAACTGAGAAATCACTACCAAAATCAAAGATACAATCAACATAACCGTCGCTAATGCATTCACCTCAGGTGAAATGCCTACCTTCACCATTGAATAGATCTTCAATGGTAGGATTTCATAGGTTGGTCCTGTTACAAACGAGCTGATAATCACATCGTCTAGAGACAGGGTGAAGCTTAGCAACCAACCTGCGGCTACCGCTGGTTTAGCAAGAGGAAGGATAATCTGTTTTAAGATAACCCATTCACTTGCACCAAGGTCTTTTGCCGCTTCTAACATTTTCACATCAAATCCGTTTAGTCGGCTATATACTGTTACCACAACAAATGGTAAGCAGAAAGTGATGTGAGCAATTAATAAAGTAAAGAAGCCAAGTTGTGCGCCTAATACTAGGAACAGAGCCAACAATGAAATGGCCATCACGATATCAGGTGACATCATTACAACAAACAACATGCCGTTGACTGCACCTTTACCTTTAAATGAGTAACGGAATAGGGCAACGGCGGTCAAACTACCAATAAGTGTAGCAGCCGTTGCGGAAAATACCGCAACATTTAGTGAATGCCATGCAGCTTGCATTAAACTGTCGTTATTTACTAACGTTTCATACCATTTGGTCGTGAAACCACCCCATTTCATACCAAACTTATTGGCATTAAATGAGTTAACAATTAAGACGATAATTGGCAGATACAAAAATGCGTATACCAGCGTCATAAAGCTAAATCTAACTGTGCGTCCCATTAGTCTAGCTCCACCTTCTTATTCAATAGTTTACCTGCGCGATAGTAGGCGTACAGCATAATAGCCATTGCGACGGTTAGGGCAATACTGGTTGCTGCACCAAATGGCCAGTCACGAGCGTTCAATACTTGGCTTTTAATTACGTTACCGATCAGTAGGTTCTTCGCACCGCCTAAAAGGTCAGAGATGTAGAACATACCTAGTGCTGGAAGCAGTACCAATAGACAGCCGCCGATAATACCAGGCATTGTCAACGGTAAAATGACTTTAGTAATCGTTTGGATTTTGTTCGCACCAAGATCTTTTGCAGCTTCAATATACGTGTTGTCTAACTTTTCGATTGCCGAGTAAAGCGGCAGAATCATAAACGGAAGCAAGATATAAACGAGACCGATCATAACCGCTGTTTCGGTGTACATTAAGCGCAGTGGCTTATCGATGATTTCCATTGCCATCAGTGATTTGTTCAAAATGCCTTGGGTACCAAGAACAATCTTAAGTCCGTAAGTACGGATCAGAGAGTTGGTCCAAAACGGTACAATCACCAAAAACAACATGAACGGACGCCATCTTTCAGGCATCTTCGCTACGATATAAGCAAATGGGTAACCAATCACTAGACATAACAACGTCGCAATGATCGCCATGTAGAAAGAGTGCATTAGCACTTTCGCATACAGGGGATCCAGTAGACGAAGGTAGTTGTCGAAGGTAAACGTTAATTCAATTAGATTCGCTTCATCACGTGTCAGGAAGCTTGTACCGATTATCATTAGATTCGGGATCAACACAAAAAGTGTTAGCCAACCAACAATTAGGGTAATGATCGCGTTCTGAAGATTAAGCTTCTTGCTGATCATTTAGTACTACCTCCCAGCTCTCAACCCAAGTAATCGCGACTTTCTGGCCGAGAGAGTGGTCCACATCAGGATCATCCTCGTTAAAGAATTCGCTTACCATCACGCGCATACCTGAATCCAGCTCAATTACGGAATCCAATGTCATACCTTTATAGGTACGTTCAGTCACGTGACCTACGATGCCTTTTTCTTCTGACTCTTTAATCTCTTCGATGCGCAAGTCTTCTGGGCGAAGTAGTACTTGTAGTTTGTCACCGGCTTGTGCTTCTCCGTCGAAGTATACCACCGCTTCAACACCTTCGATTTCTGCTCGAATGCGTTTCTCATCGATACGCTCAAGCATGGTCGTGTTGAATACGTTGATCTCACCGATAAAGCGAGCCACAAAGAGGTTTTTAGGCTCTTCGTATATTTCACGTGGAGAGCCATCTTGTTCAATGACACCATCACGCATAACGATAATGCGGTCAGACATTGATAGGGCTTCTTCCTGATCGTGAGTTACAAAGATAAAGGTAATTCCTAGCTGACGTTGAAGTTGTTTTAGCTCGATCTGCATTTGTTTACGTAGTTTGTAATCAAGAGCAGATAGAGATTCATCTAGCAGCAGTACCTTAGGTTTGTTAACAACGGCACGAGCAATCGCGATGCGTTGTTGTTGTCCACCTGAAAGTTGATGAGGCTTACGCTGCGCCATTTTTTCTAGGCGTACCATTCGTAGCGCTTCCATCACGCGTGGTTCGATCTCAGCAGCAGGTGTTTTCTGCATACGAAGACCAAATGCAACGTTTTCGAACACAGTCATATGAGGAAAGAGCGCATAACTCTGAAATACTGTGTTGACGTGCCTTTGCTCTGCAGGAACCTGGGTTACATCGTGATCATCTAAAACGATTTGACCGTTGTCTGCCGTTTCAAAACCCGCGATCATGCGTAAAACTGTTGTTTTACCACAACCAGAAGGGCCAAGAATCGTCAGAAACTCACCATGATTAACATCCAGATTTAAATTACCGATGATTTCCTTACCATCGAAACTTTTGCTAATACCAGATAGACGAACTACTGGCTTTCCTGCTTGCTGTTTAGCGTTCAACGTCTGTATTTCTCCCACGTTCAAATTGGGTTTGGACCAATTGATGTGACATTAGTCATTCACTTTTGAGGCGCGCATGATAATCACCAAAATTGTGAAATCAAAGCATTTTCTTATCTTGAAACAGAAAAAATTTTGCAGGCAAAAGTAAACAATCCTTACCATACTGTTTTTACAGGTATATAAACGACATTGTTACAGTCTGTTAAGCCAATTTTTAAATCAGCAATTGTTTTCAATTTCATAAGCTTGCAAGTGATTAATTATTGACCAAATCGCAGATATTGCAAGTTTAGTAAGTGGATTATGATTTTAGACATCGACAGATTTCTTTATAATGAGCGTAATATTAATACACTGGTTTTCCAGAAAAATTTTTACATGTTAGCCTTGGACGATATATGAACAACGATTTTGAGAAAGACTTCAATCTTGGAGGGAGTGTAGAGCGAGCTCTTTCTGGTCAATACGAACTAAAAGCGGGTGCCGTTTTTAGCGAAGCTTGGCGCACGACTATTCAGCAATTTTTATCATTTTCGCCTGCAATTATCCTGCTACTTTTTGTCCAACTGGGTATTTTCTATATTGCGCTCCAACTGCAGTTGGGTGACCCAAGCGTTATTTTAGATGCGTTGCAAAATCCAGAGTCTTTTACTAGTGACATTGTTACCGCCATTTATGTCGCAAACTTTAGTTACGAAGTGATCAGTGCGCCGATTTACGCCGGTGTTAGCCTAATGGCGATGAGCCATGTTGCAGGCTTGAAGACCAAAGTTCGTCATGTAGGAAAGGGGCTTCAGTTTACCATTCCGGTCATTTTGGCTACGTTATTTAGTTTAGTGCTGCAAGGTGCGGTGGGTGCAATTTTTCCATTGCTATCCCTCTATTTATCTTTAGCATTTAGCCATTCGATTTTGCTAATTTGTGAAAAGCGAGTCCCTCCAATGCAATCGCTGCTACTGTCGCTTCGAGCTATAAACAAAAAGATTTTTGTGGTTGCAGGGCTTTACTTAAGCGTCATGTTGATGTTTATTATTGCGGCAATGTTCTATGGTATAGGCCTCATTTTCGTATTACCGTTCTTCTTCCATTTAAAGGGAATTCTGTACCGCGAAATGTTTGGTATCAAATTGAAGATCGTAGCAACACAGCAAAACGATCACGATGGTAACTCTCAGGTGTTTAATGCCTAAATCCTTAAAATCAATGAGTTTACGAGTGACGGCTATCTTAATAGCCGCCACTTTTGCTTCTGTAGGCCCTTATTTGCACTACGACCGCGAATATCGCAATGCAATCGACCCGCAAGTCGTGCAAGGTCCTGTTTCATATCCGGATTTTTCGCACCTTCCACACATAGGTGAGATCCCGGACTTCAATTCGATTAAAGATACGAAAGACAAAAAGGCAGCGTTCTTTGATTTCCTTCGTCCTAAAATTGCGTTAGAAAATCAACGTATCGAGAAAGAGCGAGCATTTTTAACGTCATTACAGGTTGGAGATGTGACTTCCGAGCAAACGTCTTATGCAGAGCGTTTGGCTGCACTTTATTCTTTCCCACTAGACGACAACACAGTCACGCAAACTTGGTTGGATGAAATGTTCAAGCGTGTAAATGTGTTGCCAGAAGCTTTAGTATTAACTCAAGCTGCGAATGAATCTGCGTGGGGGACCTCTCGTTTTGCTACTCAAGCGAACAACTTGTTTGGTCAATGGTGTTATAAGAAGGGCTGTGGAATTGTTCCTGCAAAACGTGGCGCCGGTAACACACATGAAGTAAAGATGTTTGATACTGTACAGGAGTCTGTACACGGCTACTTTATGAATGTTAATCGTAACCGTGCTTATGCTGACTTGCGTGATATACGCGCTAACTTAGCAGGGAAACAAAAGGATTTGTTATCTGTGGCGACAGCATCAGAGCTGACACATGGTTTGCTCGCATATTCAGAACGCGGTATCGGATACGTTAATGACTTGCGTGCGATGATTCGTCACAATAACGCTTACTGGATATAATAAAAGAAATAACGGTTCAATGAAGAAGTTAAGCCTAAGTTTACTAGGCAGTGCGATGTTGGTGTTAGTATCGCCTGCGACTCACGCTCAAGAGTACATGTTTACGTACTCTAAGCTCTACACGCAACTAAAGAACAATAACAAAGAAGGTAATGATGATGTAAAAGTCGGCATTTTCTTTGTGGATTCTAAAACTAAGCAGTTGTGTGAGATAGAAAAAGCATGGATGGAAAAAGAAGAGCATTACGAAGAGTTCGTGATTCCAGCGACTAAAGAGCTGCCGCTCCCTGTCGACAAAAACCTTAAATCAGCAAATCCGTTGGTGTTTGTGCACACATCAAAAGACACGCGCTGTGATTATTCATTAGTAGTAATGACGAAAGAAGTACTACAGGGTAACGTATCTTACGAACAACTTACGCCACTTATTCCACAAATGCAGACCCTGTTAGAAGATCTAGGTGGTATGTTTGCTAATTGGTTCACTCCAGAAGTACAAGGTGTCACGATGGAGTTCGCAAACAAACTCAATGACACAATTACTTTCTCTAACGGCTCAATAAAGGAGATTGTTAATGGCAAAGTACAAGTGGCATTGAGCGAAATTGGAGAGGGCGGGTATATGACTTTACCACAGCCAACGACTCGCGTATTACCTTATCTACCAAACGCAACAAAGTAATCGCGATTTGATTTTTAAAGAGCTGCAATAGCAGCTCTTTGTTATTTATAACGCTCTTCGACCTCTTTTCGTGCGATTTATTGATGGACTCCATCACACAAAGATTTAATCCTACGTAAAAAGCCCGTATAATCCACGCCCCAAAGAAACCCATGTTAGGAAGTCCTACAGTCGATTTTTCGGCGATGTGAGAGCCCGTGATGAACCAAACAGATACAAGAAAAGAAACCCTTGAATTCAACAAGCTTCAGAAACGTCTAAGAAGACATGTTGGAAATGCCATTGCAGATTACAACATGATTGAAGAAGGTGATGTTGTGATGGCATGTATAAGCGGTGGTAAAGATTCATTTGCGATGCTTGATATCCTGCTGAATCTACAAAAGGCTGCGCCTATTAAATTTGAAGTAGTTGCGGTTAACCTTGATCAGAAGCAACCAGGCTTCCCAGAGCACATTCTGCCGGACTACTTTGAAACACTGAACATTCCTTATTACATCGTCGATAAAGATACATACTCCGTTGTGAAAGAGAAGGTGCCAGAAGGTAAAACGACTTGTGGCCTATGCTCACGTCTACGTCGTGGTACGCTTTACTCTTTTGCTGAGAAGATTGGTGCAACTAAGCTAGCACTTGGTCACCATATGGACGACATTGTTGAGACGATGTTCTTAAACATGTTCCACGGTTCTCGCTTAAAAGCGATGCCACCAAAGCTACGCTCTGATGATGGCCGTAACGTTGTTATTCGCCCTCTGACTTACTGTCGCGAAAAAGACTTAATTAAGTACGCAGAACACAAAGAATTCCCAATTATTCCTTGTAATCTGTGTGGCTCACAAGAGAACCTTCAGCGTCAATCAATCAAAGCGATGCTGATTGAATGGGATAAGAAGACGCCTGGCCGAGTCGAAGCGATCTTCAAATCAATTCAGAATGTAAGCCCAAGTCAACTGGCGGACCGCGAATTGTTTGATTTTGTGAATCTTCCGTTGGATCGTGAAGGCAATCGCGAAGAATATGAATTTAGTGAAGCGGTGGTATCTTCGACAAACATTGATGAGTCCATGTTTATCGATGTCACTAACATCTAAATCAAAATCCCCCAATAATTGGGGGATTTTGATTTCTAGCGGTAAAAAATAACATTACGAGGTAGTGTTAGGATCAAGGGGACTAATGTAACCGTTCGGTTTCAAGGCCAATACATCGCAATTGATTTTATCAATTACATGTTCCGCGGTATTACCGATAAACACAGCTGATAAGCCTGTACGCCCTGTAGTACCAAGGATCACCATCGCTGCATTTAGCTTTTCTGCCGTTGCTGGAATGATATCTTCTGGTAAACCTTGTTCAACGATGGTTTGCTCTTCGTTCAAACCATGTTTTTGACGAAGTGCTTTCATTGCCGTTAAATGATGCCCACGAACGGCATCGGTATAAGTTGTTGGGTCGAATTCTGGCAATTCAATGGTAATGTTAGCTGGAGTGACTGGGTAAGCATTAACGAGGAATGGTTCAGCGTCGAGTCGATTGCTGATTTCTTTAAGACGCTCTACCATCGAGTCATTCAGGTCAATATGAGTTGGGTTTTCAGAACCAACGTGAACAGAAGCAAGAATTCTTGCATGCTCAGGCCAATCCGCATTTTTGATGAGAAGTACCGGGCTAGGGCACTTACGTAACAAATGCCAATCTGTTGGCGTGAAAATGACAGATTCTAGAACGTCGTGTTTACGAGTTCCTTTGATCACTATATCGTGATCACCAGCGAACACTTCAGCAATGATTGCTTCATAAGGGCGATTATGCCAAACAACACAAACATCAAAGTCGAATCCATCTTCTAAATACGGCTGGGCAATCTTACGCATCCACAGTTCGCGTTGATGGATAACCCCCCGACGCATAGCATCTCTTTCATCAACCGATAGCATTGAAGTCATATCATACGAAAAATCGTAGATTGAAAGAAAGAAAGTGATTCGGCTTCGGGATACACTTTTTTGAGCTAATTGAACTGCTCTTGCAAGAGCTGGCTGCTCATCATGATTGATGTCAGCAACAACAAGAATCTTACTGTATATACTCATAACTAAGCCCACTTATGTTGTAGAACCAATTACTGAAAATAAGATAAATCAGTATATTGGAGTACACAAGGTACATTTTTAATGTAGCTCAGTTTAAGTGATATATAGAGGAATTTTTAAGGGATTTTGGAAGAAATATGATGTAGCTCATTTACGAGCTACATCAATTGATAGGAAAATTTAATTTTTACTTACACCAGCAAGTTCCATCAATGCATCATGATCTAATATGGTGATGTACTTACCCTTCACGCTCAGAATTTCAGATTTCTGGAAGCGCCCAAGTAGTCGGCTAATGGTTTCAACGGTTAGACCAAGATAGTTACCAATGTCACCACGTGTCATGGTCAAACGAAACTCTCTAGGACTAAAGCCACGTTGCGAGAAACGCGTTGATAGGTTGTACAAGAAAGCCGCCAAGCGTTCTTCCGCATTCTTTTTGGAAAGGAGCAGAATCATTTCTTGATCTCCTTTAATCTCATTGCTCATCAGACGCATGATTTGTTGACGAAGCTTAGGCATCTTTCCTGATAAGTCATCAAGGATCTCGTATGGGATCTCACACACCATAGAAGTTTCTAGTGCTTGAGCAAAACTAGGGTGACAATCACCGGTAATTGCATCAAAACCGACTAGATCTCCCGCTAAGTGAAATGCTGTGATCTGTTCATCGCCTTGCTCAGTAATCGTGTAGCTCTTAATCGTTCCGGAGCGAATCGCGTACAGCGATTTAAGCTCATCACCCGCTTTGAAAAGTTCTTGCCCTTTTTGGATAGGCTTTTTTCGCTCGATGATTTGATCCAACTGATCAAGTTCAGACTCATTCAGTGTGAACGGAATACACAACTGGCTAATGCTACAATCTTGGCAATGAATCGCGCAACCGCCTGATTGGATGCGCTTTGTTGCAGGCTTTTCAGAAATCATAACAACCTTTCACTATTTGATATACATCAATATTTTATCACTGCTTAAGCATAAAGGGTAGCAAAAATATTGATGAGAATGACTTCAAGATTAGCTGAAACCAAGCATTACCATCGCACCGATTGCGGTATATAGACCATAAGTGATTAAGATTAAGGCTGAAATATTTCTAAATATTACAGACTTTTGAAGCTTTTTGAATTGAGTTGCGCCATAACCAACGGTTAGCATTGATGGGAGTGTGCCTAGGCCAAAGGCTAACATAATTAAACCGCCATTCATTGCGCCACCGGACACCGCTGACCAAGTCAACGCAGAATACACTAAACCACAAGGTAACCAACCCCAAATAAAGCCAAATGATAGTGCATGAATAGGGCGCTTTAATGGCAATAATTTCTTACCTACGGGAGAGATATACTTCCAAATATATTGACCAACTTTTTCTATTAACAGTAGGCCTTGCCACCATTTAGCAATATACAGAGCGACCAAAATCATAAACATCGCAGCGATAAAACGAAGCCAAGCTAAAGGCTGAGTCAACCCACTAAGCTCAGAAAGACCGGAAACCATGCCACCCACGAGCGTACCAATAACGGCATAACTCAAGAGGCGCCCCACATTATAAAAGAGCGGAATTAATGAGGATGGCGTGTGGTTTGGTGTGCTCATGGAGAGAAGCGATGCGATACCACCGCACATCCCGATACAATGACCAGCCCCAACGAGACCGATCATAAAAGCTCCAATAAAGTCTGGACTCATATAATAAGGCTAGGATTTTTTGTTATGTGTTTTTTCTACTTCACCCAATAGGATGTTGTGACCTTGCCGCTCAAGGTCTTCGAACTGATCGCTACGAACGGCCCAAAGAAATACGGCGGCAGCTACACAAACCAATACAATGGCGATAGGGATTAATATGTAAAGACTTTCCATGTTAGCTCTCTTACTTTTCTTTAAGCAGTCTCAAAGAGTTCGAAACTACAACTATAGAGCTCGCAGACATGCCAACTACAGCAACATACGGTGCGACGAGACCTGCGACTGCCAGCGGCAAAATTAACAGGTTGTAACCCAAAGACCAAGCTAAGTTTTCTCGAATTATCTTTCTTGTACGTATCGCAAGCAATCTGGCTTCCAATAACTTTTCCAAATTGTCGCCAAGAAGCGTCATATCAGCAGAAGCTTTCGCTACATCGGTTCCACTACCCATTGCAACTGAAAGGTGGGCACCCGCCAATGTAGGCGCATCGTTAATACCGTCCCCGACCATCATCGTGATGTCGTTTTGATCTAGACTCTTAAGGTATGCGAGTTTGTCTTCCGGTTTTGCAGAGGCGATTACATGATCAATACCGACTTCGTTCGCAACCGGTTGTGCATTTTGCCGTGAATCACCAGTCAGCAATGTGGTTTTAATACCCGCATCTGCGAAACGTTGGATAAACGCTCGGCTTTCTTTACGGATTGGGTCACGATAATAGAATGTAGACACATGGCTATCATTTACCGATAAGTAAACGGCATTACTTTCATCTCTGGCTTCACCGAGCACAAATGCGGCACTACCAATCTTTACGGTTTTATTTCCCCAAGCGCCTTGAATGCCTGAGCCGATGATATTTTGAACGTCAGTTACAGCCACATCCTGTTTTCCAAAGCTAGAAAAGGCGCGAGCAATAGGGTGGTTAGCGTGGGCTTCAAGCGCTGCTGCAATCGCAAGACTATCTCTATCGGTGAGCACGCCAAACGTTTTAGTCTCGCTGATTTCGATGTCCCCTTTGGTCAAAGTGCCAGTTTTATCCACCACAAGGTGATTGATCTTACAAAGCGTTTCGAATACATGTCCTTTACGCAGTAGGATACCAAAATTCCCCATGCGAGAAGTGGCACAGGTTAGAGCCGTTGGTGTTGCCAACGATAGCGCACATGGACAAGTTGCAACCAAAACAGAAAGCATGATCCAGAATGCATCATCTGGCTTGGTTTGATGCCAGTAGAACCACGTTCCTGCAGAGATAAACAGAATCACACCAACAAAGTAACGCGCTACTATATCCGCAATCTCGGCGATCTTAGGCTTGGAGTGTTGTGCTTCGTCTTGCAGGCGTACGATATTAGAAATCATCGAATCCGCTTTTGAGTTGGTGACTTCAAGCTCAAAAGATTCTTCGCCATTTAGTGTGCCGGCATAGACAGCATCGCCAGCTTTTTTTACGACATGAACAGATTCACCTGTAAGCATAGATTCATCAATGTGGATCCGCCCAGAAATGACTTTTCCGTCTGCAGGAATATGCTCACCAGGAAGGACACGAATGCGGTCGCCGACCTTTAGAGTCTTAACTGGAATTTGCTCGCCTTCGAGAGTGGTTGCAATTGCTGGAATGAGTTTCAACAGATTTCCACTTGCCGCAGCGGCTTTTCTTCGAGCGCGCATCTCCAGAAAGCGGCCAACCAACAAAAAGAAGGTAAACATCGAAATGGACTCAAAGAATACCTCTCCTTGTTCTGTTGCGGTCGCAACTAAACTTGCCACGTAGGCGAAGATCAATGCTATAGAGACCGGTACGTCCATGCCCAACGTTCGACCTCGAATGCTTCGCCAAGCATTAAGATAGAATGGCAGTGCGGAATAAAGGAGCACAGGAGTGGCAAAGATCAAACTTACCCAACGGAAATAGTTTTTGAATTCAGGCTCTAGGTCACCAAAGACCTCGAGATACAGAGCGACAGCCAACATCATTACCTGCATCGTCGCCAGGCCTGCGATACCCAAGCGATAAAGGTATTGTTTCATCGTGCGATGATAAGAAGCTTCTTGTTTATCTGCTTCAAACGGAGCCGCTTTATAACCCAACTTATGAATAACTGAAAGCAACTCACTTAAGCGAACTTGTGTTTTGTCCCATGCAAGAAGTGCACGGTTAGTGGTCGTGTTGACACGAATAGATACTAAGCCTTTTGCATTTGAGACTTGTTTCTCAATTAACCAAGCACAAGCGGCACAGGAAACACCGTCTAAAGAAAGGGTGACCTCAGAGATATTTTCATGGTTACGCACGAACTCTGATTGGACCTCTTCGTTGTCATAGTGAACCAAAGCTTGAAGTTGCTCAGGCACTAAATCAGCCTTTTCAGCTGGAGCCGTTCGGTATTGGTAGTAGGAGACAAGGCCACTGTCGATAATGGTTTGTGCCACAGTTTCACAACCTGGGCAGCACATATCGCGAATTTCATCTAATATCTCTACTTTGAAATCCGTGTTGGCTGGTACATCGTCACCACAGTGATAACAGGATTTACACATAGACTTACTTCATTAATGGCGTTGGTGATGCTGGGAACTCGACTCGACCTTGAATCATCCATTCCTTGTTGTGGGGTTGAAGCTCGACGAACCAAGGGCCTTGGATCGACTCATCCGCAGCTAGACGATAATTGCCTTTTGCATCTGCCGTCAATAGCTTGGTGAAATCACGATCTGGCAGAGTGCGGTGTGTAAATGTCGCCATCAATGCGGGGAAGTGAGGCAACTTGCCTTTAACCAAGCTAATAACAATGGTGTCATCACCAGAAGAAACCGTCGCGTTGAGACCAAGATCACGAGCAACGTTCATTTTACTGATGTCGATATTGATGCCTTTACCTTTTTTATAGTAATCCTCAGCGACCAACGATACCGAGTTGCTAGCGAAAACGACAACGGTGACGATTGTCCATACAATGACAGTAAGAGGAAGGATGATCAGGAACCACGGCCAGAATTGTTTATACCAAGGCTTTACCATAAAAATGTTCTCAACAGCTAAATGAAAAATTGTAAGGCTTTAAATTTAAAGGAAAGACAGCCCCTATAAAAGGGGCCGTTATTGAAATGTTACTTATTATCAGAGTTGCTTAGGCTCCAGACGTAAGCCGAAACCAGCTGAACCTTGTCTTCACCTAGAATGTCCTTCCAAGCTGGCATTACACCGGAACGACCGTTCATTACCGTTTCAGTAACGTCTGCGCGAGAGTCGCCGAATAACCAATATTGGTCAGTCAGATCCGGCGCACCAACAGCAGGGTTACCCTTACCGTCAGTACCGTGACACGCCGCACATACGACGAAGCGGGCTTTGCCGGCAGCAGCTTCACGTGCGTTAACTTTACGGCCAGAAAGACTAAGCGTGTAGCTTACGACTTCTTGAACACCTTGTTCGCCAAGTGCATCTTTCCAACCCGGCATTTGACCGATTCGACCTTCCATTACCGTAGTAACAATCGCTGCAGGTTCACCACCATATAGCCATGCATCATCGGTTAAATTAGGGAAACCTTTTTGACCACGAGCATCAGAACCGTGACACTGAGAACAGTTCTGTAAGAACAAACGCTGACCAACTTTGATTGCTTCTGGATCTTGCGCAATTTCAGGAATAGGGCGCAGACCGTCAGTATTATGTGCAAGTTTGCGGAATGCTTCGCCAAAATATGCATCAGCATCATCCAGCTCTTTCGCATACTGGTTTAGTTGTTTGTTTTCTTGCGCGCGCGCGATGGCTTCTTTTGACTCTTCCAACGTACGAACAGTTTGATCTGAACTTTGCCAGTTTAGGACACCTTTAAAGTTGCCTAGTCCTGGGAATAGGGTCAGATAGATAGCTGCAAACACGAAAGTGCTCACAAATAGGTAAGTCCACCACTTAGGCAGTGGATTATTAAGCTCGCGAATACCATCGTACTCGTGGCCCATGTCTTCCCCTTCCTCGACGCCCATTTTATCTTTAGCGCACCAAGTCAAGAGGATCGCACAGCCTACTAGCGTACCGACAGTAATCACGATAATCCAGAGACTCCAGAATGTAGTCATTACTTCTTCACTCCTTGGTTATTTGAGGTCGTTTGTTCTTCGTCAGCAAACACCAAGTTAGCATCTTCTTCGAAGCGCGCTTTGCGTTTCTTACTGAATGCCCACCATACGATGCCCATAAAACTAGCGAAGAGCACAACGGTATAAATACTATGAATTGTACCGAAATCCATATGACCTCCTTACTACATTGCATGACCAAGAGACTGAAGGTAAGCGATGATTGCATCCATCTCTGTTTTACCTTCGACATCTTTAGCCGCATTCGCAATTTGTTCATCTGTGTATGGAACACCGAACTGGTTGCGGAACACTTCTAGTTTCTTCTGCGTCAGCTTACCGTCTAGTCCATTCTCTTCTAGCCATGGAAAACCAGGCATGTTTGACTCTGGCACGAGTTCGCGTGGGTCAATTAAGTGAACGCGATGCCACTCGTCAGAGTAACGTCCACCAACGCGAGCCAAATCAGGACCAGTACGCTTAGAACCCCATAGGAATGGGTGCTCCCATACGCTTTCACCAGCGACAGAATAGTGGCCATAACGTTCAGTTTCGGAACGGAATGGACGGATCATCTGACTGTGACAAACGCTACACCCTTCACGGATGTAAACATCACGACCTTCCATTTCCAGAGCGGTATAAGCACGTAGGTTTTCAACGGGCTCAGTCGTTTGCTTTTGAAAAATCAGAGGTGTGATTTCAACAAGCGCACCCCAACTGATGGCAAAAACGATGAAAATAGCCAGCAAGCCGACATTGCGTTCAAAGATTTCGTGGCGATTATTCGAATTATTACTCATTCTTTAATCTCCTTATGCCGGTTGAGGGATAGCTTTTAAGCTTTCTTTAGTCGCAGTTACCGTCTTGTACGTGTTGTATGCCATCAGGAACATACCTAACAAGAAGATGAAACCGCCTAGGAAACGTACGAAATAGAATGGGTAAGACGCTTCTACTGACTCGACAAAGCTGTAAGTCAATGTCCCGTCAGAGTTCACAGCTCGCCACATTAGGCCTTGCATCACACCGGAAATCCACATCGCAACAATGTAGAGAACCGTACCGATCGTTGCTAACCAGAAATGCACATTGATCAAACTAACAGAGTACATGCGCTCTTGGCCAAATAGACGAGGAACTAGGTGATACACAGAACCAATAGAAACCATAGCAACCCAACCTAACGCACCAGAGTGAACGTGACCAATGGTCCAATCCGTATAGTGAGAAAGGGCATTTACCGTCTTGATTGACATCATTGGCCCTTCAAACGTAGACATACCGTAGAAAGACAACGAAACAATTAGGAAACGTAGAATAGGGTCGTAGCGAAGCTTATGCCATGCGCCAGACAGCGTCATAATACCGTTGATCATACCACCCCAGGACGGAGCGAATAGAACCAAAGACATCACCATGCCTAGAGACTGAGTCCAGTCAGGTAACGCGGTATAGTGTAGGTGGTGAGGACCAGCCCAAATGTACAGAGAAACCAGTGCCCAGAAGTGAACGATAGATAAACGGTAAGAATAAACAGGGCGTTCAGCTTGTTTAGGAACAAAGTAATACATCATACCTAGGAAACCAGCGGTCAGTAGGAAACCTACCGCATTGTGCCCATACCACCATTGAACCATAGCATCCACTGCACCGGCATAAATCGAGTATGATTTACCGAGAGAGACAGGAATTGCCATACTGTTCACGATATGAAGTATTGCTACTGTAATGATAAAGGCACCGAAGAACCAGTTAGCCACATAAATGTGAGAAGTATTACGCTTAACGAGTGTTCCAAAGAACACCACCGCGTAAGATACCCATACAATCGCAATAGCGATATCAATTGGCCATTCCAACTCAGCATATTCCTTACCAGAGGTAATACCTAAAGGTAAGGTGATTGCTGCAGCAAGGATGATTGCTTGCCAACCCCAAAAGGTGAAGGCAACGAGTGGGCCACCAAAAAGACGCGTTTGACAGGTACGCTGAACAACATAATAAGATGTTGCGAACAGAGCACTTGTACCAAACGCAAAAATTACCGCATTAGTATGCAGCGGACGTAAACGACTGTACGTCAACCACGGCGTATCAAAGTTTAGCTGTGGCCAAACTAATTGAGCGGCAATCAAAACACCAACAGCCATACCAACTATGCCCCATAAAATGGTCACGAGGGTAAATTGGCGAACGACTGTATAGTTGTAGTTTTGTTCAAGCTGCTTTACTTGGCTCATTTGCATGCTTCCAATTTCTAATTAACTACACTTCACTTCCAACACGACTTTCGTCGTAACACCACCCAAGTAAACTCAAGAATTAAAGTGTTATGATAACTTTTTTCTATTGCTGACTTTAATAAAAAGTGGCATTTTCAGCCAGGCACTATACTTGAATTAACAATTCAATGACAGAGTAGTAACCTTACTAAGCCTCTGGAATTCAAGTTTTATTTAAAAAGTTTGAAGTTTGTAACAAGGATATTAGGAATTATGCCTGCACAAAAGTTAACAAAGGCGCGACTTGCACAAATCTTAATCATGCTCAGTCTTTTAGTTGGTGCCTTTTTCTGGCGCACCTTTACTTATGAAGCAAGCAGCATTGTGGATTGTTCACAAAAACAGCGATGTGATGTAACAATTGGACTTGAAAAAATCATAATAAACAAAGCTACTGACGGATTTTCGATCGAAAGCTCAGAAAGTGACAGTGTGAAAGTTGATCTAAATCAATCCGGTGAGTTTATTGTTATTGATGATAACCATCACAATGTTGCCTGGAGTGATATTTCGAAAGAAAGAGTGATTCATTTCAAATCAAGCAAAAATATCATCGAAGTACAATTATAAATCAGATCTGCCCCGTATTAATTGTGGATTTTATGCACAATTAATACGTTCTTAGGTAGCAGTAAATTATAACAGTGGTATAACAGTAAAGTAGAAAAAATAATAAACGCGTATGCACTGCCAAACCACATTTACCTATATAACAGACGAACATTTAGCGATAGCAAAAATTCACTCAGAGCTTAATGCGGCCAATTTATGTCATCTCATCTGCTACTATACTGAGGAGTATGACTTTACAGCTATTCATGAGGCAATTCTAAAGTACTTTCCCGATATCTCTTTTCACGGCGCCAGTTCGTGCCAGGCAATCATGACCAATAGTGGGTATCATAAGGGGCCAGTGATCGCGGCTTTAGCGATTTTTGACTCGGGACAGTACGCCTACGGTACTGGAATCGCGACTTATAACACGAGTATAAAAGCAAGTGTAAATAAGGCATTGAACATGGCGTTACACCATGCGGAATGTCCCGGCGAAGTCCCTAATCTGATTCTGTTGCACTCGACTCCTGGCAAAGAAGAAGAGATCATCGAGTACATAGATAACCGATTTGGCACTTTAGTCCCCATCATAGGGGGCTCTGCTGCCGATAATCATATTGAGGGAAACTGGTCAATTATGACCACTCAAACCTATGAACAAAGCGGGGTCAGCTTAACGTTATTTTACTCATCTCAACCGGCTGCGATTGCTTTTAGCGCTGGTCATTCACCGACAGAGTTGGGCGGTATCGCGACTAAAACACAAGGTCGCTGCATACTAGAAATTGATCACCAACCCGCGCTTGGGGTCTATCGTAAATGGACCAAATATCACGAACAGCATTTAGCAAGAGATAGCTTCCTCTTTACTAACACCAGTGCGTATCCATTAGGACGTGTCGCGGGGAATTTATATGGTCGACCATACTACAAACTCTCCCATCCAGTAAGAGAAACCGATGATGGTGGAATTGAACTATTTTCCGCTGTCAATGAGGGAGAGGCGCTCACCCTGATGCAAGGAAGCCGTGAGCAACTGATTGCCAGAGCGGCGAGGGTGGTTAGCAGCGCATTTAATCAAAAGTTGGAAGATTCGCAAAAAATAGGCGTGATTAATATCTTTTGTGCTGGATCTATGTTGCACTTAAAACAAGACATAAATGCTGTTTGTGATCAAATTAACCAAGAACTCGACAATCTACCATTTATATGTCCATTCACCTTTGGTGAGCAGGGGCGATTCATAGGTGGTGAACATGGACATGGAAACTTGATGATTTCATCAGCTATTTTCCACAAACCTTATGAAAAATAAACACTCAGAAATATTTCAACAAGAAGCGTTGCAAGAGGCATTAGCCGAACTCAAGCACACAAGGCAACGAGAAAAACAGCTCGCAGATGAAAACCGAGCGATCCTATCAGCCATCTCTGCGATGAGTGAAGCTCGAAACCGAAACGAGATATTCACAGGCCTAATTACGATCCTTAAAAAATATATTAACTTCGATGATTTTGTTGTCATAACGCGTGAAGAAAGTAGACAAGATTTTGTCACGCTTATCTCGACGAATAGTGTTTTTGAAGACGTAAGTTGGTTACAGGGTAACACGTTTAATAGGGTGATCAATGGAGACTGCATTTTGGTGTTTGAACCATTGAAATTAATGGAGTTGAGTCATTTCAATCGCTTTATTCAAAATCATGTAAATTCGGTGATATTGACGGGCATTTGTTCAGAAGTTACTCAAAATATTATCCTGCTTATTGGGGGACAAAAAGGGCATTTCAGCCTCGAACACAAAGAAACCCTGCAACGATTTAGCCCATTGATTGAAAGAGCGGTTATCGACATCGAAACCAAAGAAAAGTTACAACGTATTGTTGATATTAGAACATCGGAGTTAGCGAAAGCACGAGAAGAAGCTGAGAAAGCTAACCATTCTAAATCTGAATTCTTAGCCATGATGAGCCATGAAATACGCACGCCACTAAATTCAGTATTAGGCATGTTAGATGTCTTAAAGCAATCAACGCTACGTAATGACCAATCCAAAGTGTTAGATCAGATGGAGTGCTCTGCAGAACTGTTACTAGCAATCATAAGTGACCTTCTTGATTTATCCAAAATCGAAACGGGCAGTTTCCAACTCAGCGAGCAATGGACAAATCTTAGTGACACTGTCACGTTCGTCATTTCACAACAAGAACAAGTGGCTAAAAGTAAGGGTCTGAATTTTAAGATAAGTTGTAATCTAGATAACAACACTCAGTATTGGATTGATTCAACACGAGTGTCTCAGGTTTTATTTAACTTAATTGGAAATGCAATTAAGTTTACGGACCGTGGACATGTCGGTGTATCAGTAGCGCAAGCCGGTGGTGAACTGTTGATCTCAGTTACTGATACAGGGATAGGTATTTCACAGTCAAAGTTAGAACATGTCTTTTTTGCATTTCACCAAGCTGACAACTCAATCACACGTCGATTTGGTGGTTCTGGGCTTGGGCTCGCCATTACAAAACATTTGGTTGAAATGATGCGTGGCACGATCAGTGTAGAGAGTACGGAAAATGTTGGGTCACATTTTAAAATTCGAATCCCGGTATTAACGCGTAATAACCAAAAGTTCCCAGTCAAATTCGAAACAAATAGACCATCAAAAACAAAGAATATTCTCATTGTTGAAGATACCGAATCAAACCAACTCGTCATCAAATTAATACTTAATAAGCTAGGCCATCATGTTTACATTGCGAATCATGGAGCGAAGGCCATAGAGCTCTTAGATGAGAACAGTCAAAGTATCGATATGATTTTAATGGATATTTCGATGCCGGTGATGGATGGTATAACAGCAACAAGATTAATCCGAAATAAAGGAATTGAAATTCCCATTGTAGCGCTTACAGCTCATGCATCAGAAAGCGACAAGAACACATGTTTGCAAGCAGGAATGGATGGTTTCGTTTCTAAACCAGTTCGTAGACAAGATATCTACAAAGCAATTCAGTCATTATTTGAAACCGCGTAGCGCATTAATATAGATCTTAACAATCGATAGATTATTAAGATCTATATTAAGTATTTTATGGTAAATAGCGATTATGTTTAATGGTATACATAGAAACCCCTTAATTTTTAAATCTGAGAGGGATAGGAGCCTAACCAGGTAATAAATACGCATACGTGTACATCATATTTAACATAACACATATAATGCGCACTGAGGAGTTGGTTGTTAACAAAGGCTAACACTTTGATTGTGACTTTTGTAAGTGCACGATATCCAAGCTATAATTTTTATTTTGTGAATGTCTATAACCCAAGTGACTTGTACTATCTCTGACGATTGTTTTGTGCAATCTATGAAAAATGACCAAATCCCCGATCGCAACAGCTAAGGTTCGGCTTTTCTTTAGGCTTCATTTGATGCTAAGAAAAAATGATGTTTGAAGTCCGTCGAGGTCAATCGATATGCCCAGGTATCGACTCCCTGTCCGCTGTGTAAATCGTTATTCATCTGGGCATGAAACCTTGTTGCAGGTTTTAAACGTTGTCATCGTCATCACGGTTTCGTACATCAGTTTTTATACATTTTTCCTTGTGATACAGCCAAGCAAAAATCGCAGTAGTAAACACTAAAAAGCTGACCAGTATATTCGCAACCCAAGAATCATGTTGTAATGGAAGTCTTAAGACAGTTGCAGTCACCATCGCGGAGGCTACATAGATAGCTAATAATCTTTTATTCACTATTTCTTTTCTTGTAATTCATTTCGCTTCCATACGCATAAGCCTCAAGAACCATACCGAATGCTTTACGTCAACAACGTGACACTGTAATAAAATCAAAATGCCAGTGTCATTTTTCCTGGTGTGGTGGCTCGAATCGCTTTTAGCGCCTCAGCCGATATCTGCACGTTGGCAAACCAGAATGGCTTGTGTCTTTTATAAATGATATCGCTTCTTGCTAGCCCATCATAAATTGCATATGCCCTAGCCTGCGCTAATGCTGCCCCGTAGTCACTGCGCTGTGCCACTGGTATTTGGTCTAGATCCTCCAATACCGCTGTCTTAATGTAAGACGAAATTGCTTGTTTAGTAAAATAAATGTGATGTTAATGCCAAGATTCACGCGTTTGCAGTGACAGCTCTCTGAATCCTAAGTTGTAAAGTCACTTAGGGTCGCTTCACTTTATCCTTTCGACGAAATGTGCAAGCGAATGTATTTTTCTGGAATGGTATAGCGGTAACACTTTCCTATTTTTATTTTGGACTTTACGTATTTGCACACAGAGCTGTCTCCACTTCCTCTAACTTTTGTTATACAGGCTTTCTTGCCTTTGTGTTCCATTTCAATCATGACATCACAATAACCATGGTATTCGTCAAACCTTTTATCGACGCTCTTTTGTAGTTTTGTTTTGATCTTTCTAGCCAATGGATTGGTTTCAGCGTCATCGGCGTAGCTTACCGCACTCAACAAGATAAACACTAAAATTGTGACAACGTAGCGCATTGGTTTTGTTTTCTCTATTACTATCAACCTTGATTTCAAGGTTACCGATTTAACGGATATAAAATAGAAACGGGACGCAATTATGCGTCCCGTTTAACAGTGCTACGTAATGGATATGTAACCTAAGCGCGTTTTTTATCTTTGTTTGTCTTAAAACCTTGATGAGGAAAGACATTGCGTATTCTTTGCTGAACCTTTTTAGGCACGTCCTTTGAAAATGCCAATCGCATTCCTGTACGTTGACTATAGACCTTCATTTCACCGTTAAATGGATCGTGTTCGGCGATATCTTGCAAATTGTGTTTAAAAGATGGAGGTAGATGGCCTTTCACTTTAGACATGCGTCCGTTTTCAAAAGACACTTTGAGAACGGGCCTATCAACCGCGATAAGCCAAAAGATAACAACTGCAGCAATCAATATTACATATAGCATTTTGTTACTCCCTAGCTAGATAATAACTTACTCAAATCTTCCTTAATCGATGTTACCTTCTGGCTGGCTTTTTCACTTCTTGATGCTTCAGATAACAAATATTCGATAGCATCCGACAAAGTACAACCAAGCTCGTTCGCTCTGTTGGACAGCTTCTCCCACACTCGGTAATCTAAGTCGATGGATTTCTTTTTAGTGTGAACTTGTTCAGCATTGAAATGACGCTTTCGTTTTGCACGAATCGCTTGCTTAAGCTTATTCTCAAGTGCTTCTGACATGTGGTTGTCGATCCAAGTAAGTACGAGCGTTGGTTCATGTTCTAACTTACGTAGTTCATTAACTGCCGCATCTGCTTCACTGGTATCTATATGTCGCGTGATCGCTTCACCATCTTTCCACTTTTTGATCAGATATTTCCATTTCCAACCACATTCCAAATTTTCAAGTTGCTGATATTTCATCCTTTCGACCCTTAAATCTCTTCTGGTGACAGCGTAACCCAACTGGTCAGATTCAGCAATTAAAAGTCATTAAAGTATCGATATGGATCACTGATTTGTCGATATTTCAACCTATGTCATATTCGCCCCATTTTCATTACGTAAATTCGGACTAGGGAGTTATTCGTCATTTCGCTATAATGGCGTCAATATTGAATTACGATGAACTTTAATGAACCAACTTAACTGGCAAGACGTCACCCCCTCTTTTGAACAGTATGAAGCACTCTTAAGCTCCACGTCATCAATCGCAACGAAAACATTCTGTGATCTTCAACCTCGATTGGTTGCGACGATAACGCGTTTTATCAACATTAAAGGCTTAACTCGCATTTTATTAGTGAACTGTACTGACAACTCTGTGTATAGAGGCTTTATTCGAGATACCGTCAAAAGTGGATCTGTTGGGCCAGTTATTATCACCGAGTCTTTAGATGCTAAGGCACTATTCGACCGCTTTTGCGTGAACAAAGATGGGCAAGTATCGATTGAGTCTGGTCTACTTTCACAAGCGGATGGCGGCTATTTGATTGTGCCTGCCAATTTGATTTTAGCAAATGCCGCACATTGGCCAAGTATAAAGTCTGCAATTCAGGGGGCGCCATTCCATCCACTAAATATTACCCCTAGTCGCCTTCCTAGCTCACAAGTTGAAGCAAAACAGTACGATATTAAACTCATCATTACCGGCGACCGCAATCAACTAGCGGAAATCGAATATGTTGACGACGATTTTTCTGCCGGTTTAACCATGTATACCGAGGTAGAAGAAGATATCCACCTGTCTGAGAACAACCTTGAACAGTATATTGGTTTCGTTCATTGGATTTGTAATCAATATCAACTACCACCGTTGGATGATACTGCGTTCAAAAGGTTGATGTTGGCGGGTATGCGTTTTACTGAAGACCAACATTACCTGCCTCTTGGCGTGTTGTGGCATAACCAACTTCTTGGGCTGGCAAGTCAATATACACAAAATGACGCCATTGATTTTGATGCTATCGATAAAGCGATAGATGACAAATATTATCGCGAATCTTATCTACCGCAGCGCGCTGTGGATGATATCCGTGATGGTCAGGTGATCATCGAAACGACAGGCGAACAAATTGGTCAAATCAATGGCTTAACTGTGATTGATATGGCTGGACACCCTGTCTCTTATGGTGAGCCTGCTCGAATTTCTTGTGTTATTCACTTTGGTGATGGTGACGTGTCTGACGTTGAGCGCAAAGCTGAGCTGGGTGGCAATCTACACGCTAAGGGCATGATGATCATGCAAGCGTTTGTTAGCTCGGCACTCGATCTTGATGCGCCGCTACCCTATGCTGCCTCTATTGTTTTTGAGCAGTCGTACAGCGAAGTCGATGGCGACAGTGCCTCTCTTGCCGAACTTTGTTGTTTAGTTAGTGCATTATCGGAAACCCCGGTTAATCAGCAAATAGCCGTAACCGGTGCCGTTGACCAATTTGGCCGTGTTCAAGCCGTTGGTGGATTGAATGAGAAGATTGAAGGTTTTTACCAAGTTTGTAAGCATCAAGGCTTTACGGGTGAGCAAGGCGTCATTATGCCAAAAACAAACCTAAAGCACCTTGCACTGCACAAAGAAGTGATCGATAGCATCAAAAATGGTGAGTTCCATATTTGGTCAGTATCCACGGTTGATGAAGCTATCCCATTGTTGATGAGCAAACCATTCCGAGGTGAAGACGACAGCATCATCAGTAAGATTGCGGAACGTATTGAAAACTTTGAAAGACATGAACATCCGGAAGGAATTGTGGAGCGCATCAAAAACTGGTTTGTCTAGTACTGATCGGAGTTGTTTAGCGTACACGTGTTCACTAACATGCATCTATCAAAAATTGGAGTAATTGATAATGCAAAACAAACGTGATTCTTATAACCGTGATGATCTTCTAGCCTCTAGCCAAGGCGAGCTTTTTGGTCCGGGTTACCCGCAGTTGCCTGCGCCAAATATGCTGATGATGGATCGTATTACCAAAATGTCAGAAACGGAAGGTGATTTTGGTAAAGGCTTGATCCTTGCGGAATTGGATATTACTCCGGATCTTTGGTTCTTTGACTGCCACTTCCCTGGTGACCCTGTAATGCCTGGTTGCCTTGGCCTGGATGCAATGTGGCAACTTGTTGGTTTCTTCCTTGGTTGGGTTGGCGGCAAAGGTAAAGGCCGTGCTCTAGGTGTTGGTGAAGTGAAATTTACGGGTCAAATCCTGCCAACGGCGAAGAAAGTCACTTATGAGATCCACATGAAGCGCGTCGTAAATCGTAAGTTGGTTATGGGTTTGGCAGACGGTCGCGTATGTGTTGACGGTAAAGAAATTTACGTCGCGAAAGATCTGAAAGTGGGTTTGTTCCAAGATACATCTAGCTTCTAATTGCCCTACGCTGGTCAATATTTATAAAAGGCTCCATTGGAGCCTTTTTGCTATTTTGCATTTGTATATACGTTATGAACGTGTAAATACTTGGTCTAATTACCATGCTTAACTTGCAGAGAAGACTATGATTTTAGATCTAGTCACTGCATACCTTCGTCTTGAAGTGGCTTGGGTATGAACGCAGAAAAGGCTCTTAACGAGCCCTTTCGAATCCTTCTATTGTATGTGGAGAGTTATTTGTAGAGACCAGACTGTATTTCATCTCTGGCATCACGCCAACCACCTAACCAATACGACCGAGCGTCAACTTGCTGATAAGGACAGGCCTCTTGAGACCTACCATTCAAACCAGCCTTGTATCCTTGAGATTGAGCTCGTTCTAGGCGATCACGCTTTTGTCTCTTCATAGTTAATTCCTCATACAGGTCCATTTACTAACGTACATCTGTTTTGTGAAACTTTAATGGAGTTTTTATGACTCCAACTACAAGGATCGATCAGATTTTTGCTTTTCTCAAGGTATAAAAAAAGCAGAGGTCCATTTCTGTGAACCTCTGCTTGATTTGAAAATTACTGACTATTTTCTACGGAACCCAAACAGTCCCATTAGTGTCAAAGCCCAAAGACCAAGGCCAGCACCTTGACGCTCAGCCGCAGTTTGTTCAACAGGTCGCTTAACGATGTCTTCTGCTGTTTTATTTGCTAATGGTATTAGCTTAACTGCCACCACTTTCTCTGCATTCGCCTCTCCGCCTTTGCAAAGTGAATTGTGAGCCGTGGTGTCATAGCCTCCTTCACACATCGTTGCAGTCGCAGAAATAACGCCTGCGTCATTGATATCCGTTGCATCGACAATTCGGAACTGGTTGTTGTTGCCAGTAGCATCACCATCGTTGGTCAGGTTGTCGAGAAGCCATGCTTGGTTATCAAAAATAGCTCGACGATCTGGATCTGTGCCTGTGAAATCATATGGGTTGATGAAGCCACGCTTACGTCGTGCCTTACCGCCATCTTCACGGGTATTTTCCGCGTCTATTTGACCCACGATCTCGTTGTAGTTATTTAGCCCACCGATTTCACCACCTGCTCCAGGGAAGAAAATATCACCAGAAAGATATGTCGCTGATGGTGACTCAATATCTTTAATAACGAATAAACGGTTCGCTTGAGCACCATTTTCTGGCGTATTCAGTTTTGATTCGCCTACAGCAAGTTTGTTTTTGTTGATCGCTTCAATGACTGTGTTGGTAAATATGTAATCAGAACCATCGTCAGATCTTGCGCCCAAAACTTGTTTAGGCGGTTCCCATGTTAAAGTTTCGATAACACCGGGAGTGCTAAACTTGCCTTTATACACAGTAGCATCAAGGTAGTTACGATCCGAATCCCACGTATTGAAACCGACCGCATAGATTGAATCCCCCGCCTCTGAAACGACAAAATCACGAAGGCTACCTTGTGCTAGACGATCATCTTCAATAATTTTACCTGAAGGCCAATTAATCTGAGATACGTTACCATTTTGATCCCAAATCGCAGCTTTTGACGCGTAATTATTCCCGTAATCGTTACTTTGTGCGTAAGAAACGCTGCCTGAGATCAAGCCAGTTTTACTATCACTGCTCCAAGCCCGTACTTGAGCATAAGCGGTTCTGGTATCTTCAGGATTTAACTTTTCAAACTTAGGCTGTTCACCTGGGGCAATCGCTTGATTACCGGTTTTCAACTTCTCAGAGAGAGTATTCGCCTCAGTATTTAGTACGCTCTGATTACCGATGGGAACCACATTCTCGTCTAAAGCGTTAATGACATTATTATACTGGTTATCAAATGTCTGATCTTCAACAAATGCCAGCGCGACGGAATCTGTATTGAGCGTGTAACGAACTTGATTTAATGGCGCCCAAACACTCGAAGCCCAACTTTCACAGGTCTCATAACCCAAATTGAAAAAACAATACGATTCAAGTTCGTCATAATCTTCTAATGAGCGGAAACGTGGATCGGAGGCAAACGGAGCTTCCTCTCTAAAATTCACGCCGTCAATGGATTTACCAGCTAATAGTGAAGGAAGAGTGCGTCCATCAGACAGTTTTGTTGGGCGCGTTTCACCAGCCAAAGCGAACGTATCTTCGTTACAACCTGCACCGTTATCGAAACAGCCTAGTTTATAAGGCATTGTTTGATCGGTATCTTCAAACACGTTACCGGCTTGAATGGCAACGCCAAACACGGCTTTATCCGTTGTATCTATTGCATCAGGCTGAACCTCAACAACTTGATACAATGCTGCATTAGCGTTCATCGATGTACCCACCATCATAGCGACAGCGGTTAATTTGAATTTGTTACTACAATTCATGGAATTCTTAACTATCCTGTTGCATTGCTTCGAGTTCTTCCCATCTCTCGAACGCGATTTCCAACTCCTGCTCTACGGCAGCAAGTTGTTCCAATACCGGTTGAGTCTGTTCTACAGGTTTGGTGAAGAACTCTGGGTCATTCACCTGTTCTTGTAGAGTCTCAATGTCCGATTCTAATTGTTCTAGTTTAGCTGGAAGAGCTTCTAATTCTCTTTGCAGCTTATACGATAACTTCTTCGAATTGTTCTTAGGCTGCGTTGTTTTGGGAGTTTCCTCAACCACTTTCTCTATCTTCGCTGCTTTTTCCATCACCGAGCGTGATGCTAGAACTTGTTCACGCTGCTGCTTCGCATCGTGGTAGCCACCAACGAACTCTTCGATTACGCCGTTACCTTCAAAAATCCAACTCGTGGTTACTGTATTATCAACAAACTCACGGTCGTGACTCACAAGAAGCAACGTGCCCTGATAATTGGCAAGCATTTCTTCTAAAAGTTCCAACGTTTCGATATCTAAATCGTTGGTTGGTTCATCGAGAATAAGCAAATTATTTGGTTTCAATAAGATACGAGCAAGTAACAAACGGTTTTTTTCACCGCCGGACAGCGCTTTGACTGGAGTACGAGCACGTTTTGGTGCGAATAAGAAATCTTGTAAATAACTCAATGCGTGACGCTGACGACCGCCGACCATCACTTCTTGCTTACCATCGGCAAGGTTATCAATCACGGTTTTTTCTGGATCGAGAATTTCACGGTATTGGTCGAAGTACGCCACTTCGAGTTTAGTGCCACAGTGTAAGCGACCTGACTGGGCTTCGAGTTGGCCTAGCAGGAGCTTTAGTACGGTACTCTTACCGCAGCCGTTCGGGCCAATAAGCGCAATACGGTCACCACGCATGATGTTGAAACTGAAGTTATCAACGATCTTCTTACCTTCAAAAGCAAAAGAGACGTTTTCTGCTTCAAATACAATTTTGCCAGAGCGTGATGCGTCATCTATGTTCAAGTTAACCTTGCCTTGTACATCGCGACGATCACGACGCTCTTCACGGAGCTTTTTAAGTGCGCGAACACGCCCTTCGTTACGAGTACGACGAGCTTTGATGCCTTGACGAATCCAGACTTCTTCTTGAGCCAGCTTCTTATCGAATTCTGCATTTTGCATCTCTTCAACACGAAGCATCTCTTCTTTGTCATTCAAGTACTGGTCGTAATCACCAGGGAAAGAAGCTAACTGCCCACGGTCTAGGTCAACAATGCGAGTTGCCATTGACTTAATGAAAGCACGGTCGTGGGAAATAAAAATGATAGAACCTTTGAAATCCTTCAGAAAGTTCTCTAGCCACTCGATAGTCGTGACGTCTAGGTGGTTGGTAGGCTCGTCAAGTAGAAGTACGTCAGGATCGCATACCAGCGCACGCGCTAATGCCGCTTTACGCTGCCAACCTCCGGATAAATCCGTTAGTTTAGTCTCAGCACTGAGTTTTAGTGCGGCGAGTACGTTCTTTACTCGGTCATCAAAGCGCCACGCATTGAGATGATCAAGTTGTTCTTGAATCTTCGCTAAACGATTAATGTTCTTCTCACTTGGGTCATGAGCAACAAGATCGAGAAGATCGTGGTAGATCTTTAGTTGTTCTCCGACTTCGGCTAAACCACCAGAAACGTAGTCGTAAACCGTGCCTTCTTGATTACGAGGAGGATCTTGCTCCAGACGAGAAACAACGACGTCTTGCGTAATTTGAATCTTGCCGTCATCCAACAGTATATCGCCGGCGAGCACTTTCATTAAAGTCGACTTACCAGCACCATTTCGCCCTACTAAACAAACTCGTTCGTTTTCTTGTAGTGCAAACTCTGCTTTATCAAGCAGTGGATGATCACCAAATGCCAGTTGCGCGTTATGAATGGTAAGTAATGCCATTATTTTCCAACCAATGTGTGAGCTGTTCCAAGTCAAACGGCCAGTTCAACTCAGAATCTTGATATTTTAAAACAGGAATTGTGACGCCGTAACGGGAGAAGAGTGCGTCGTCAAACGCAATGTCGACGACGTGTGTTTGTTCGGCGAGACCAACCTGGCCTACGAGGTCAAACGCCATCTCACAGAGATGGCATCCTTCAGTGCTGTATAATGTAAGCACGTTTAACATCCTTTTACTTGTTCATCCTTTATTCAGCGTGAGTCACGATCCAACAGTTATGAATGTGCTTATTGCGTGAGAAGTCTAGCGGCAGTGTTTGAGACGAGATATTTTGAGCTTTCAAACCTAGCTCTGCCAACCCTGCTTCGTCCATCTTAAAGTGACGTTTGTTGTTTGAGAAAACAATCGTGCCGCCAGAACGCAATAGACGCTTTAAGTTCGTCATTAACTTAATATGGTCACGTTGAACGTCGAACGATGTATCCATACGTTTTGAGTTAGAGAACGTTGGCGGATCGATAAAGATAAGATCGTATTCACCGGCCGCATTCTCTAGCCATTGGAGACAGTCAGCTTGTTCATAATGATGCTGGCGACCAACGCAGCCATTGAGCTTCATGTTGTCTTTTGCCCAGTTAAGGTAGGTGTTTGACATATCGACGGTCGTCGTAGAACGGGCCCCACCCACTGCAGCATGCACTGTCGCACTGCCAGTGTAAGCAAACAAGTTCAAGAAATCTTTTCCTTGCGCCATTTCACCAAGACGACGACGCGTGATTTTATGATCAAGGAAAAGTCCTGTATCAAGATAATCGTGAAGGTTTACGATCAACTTCACGCCATATTCATTCACTTCCAGCGTTTGTGACACTTGACCAAGTTTTTGATATTGGCTGCGACCTTTTTGCTTTTCACGAACTTTAAGTACTACTTTGTTCGCTTCTACGCCCGTCACCTGAATCGTGGCGCGGATAATATCGGTGAGACGGCGTTTCGCTTTCTCTTCCGGAATATTTTTAGGTGCCGCATATTCTTGAATCACGATTTGATCCGCGTATACGTCAATAGCGACATTGTACTCAGGCAAGTCTGCATCATAGATTCGGTAGCAGTCTAACTTCTCTTTACGTGCCCATTTACCAATCTTACCGATATTTTTCTTAAGACGGTTTGAAAAGTCTGGTGCAATTTGAGTACTCGTATCTACGCCCTTCACTTCATCAGCGTTACGTTCTGCAATGCTGTAGTTTTTTTGGTGACACGGTAACGCACCGTTATTCAGTTTAAACTGTTTGTCTGCACGCATACGTAAGCAGCTAAGCAATTCATCTGAGCTAGAGAAAATAGATGCCTTGCACCCACCGAACTCTGCTTTTAACTGACCACCGAAAGCCGTGTATAAGGCGATCAAACCAGGTTCAGTACCAAGGCGCTCACCGTAAGGTGGGTTTGATACGATAACGCCAGCTTCAAAGCCTGCCGGACGAGTAATTGTCGCCGCATCACCTTGCGCAAATTCGATTAGCTCTTCAACACCAGCTCTGCGGGCATTGTCTTGCGCCACTTTCAGAACTCTAGGGTCGTTATCGAAGCCAAAAAACTTAGCGTCAACTTTTTTGACGCCGCGTCGCGCTTGAACATTTGCTTCAGACTTAATCTCTGCCCACGTCTCTGGTTCAAAATCTTCAAGGGATTCAAAACCCCATTGCTTACGCTTAACGCCAGGCGCCATATTTGCTGCCATCATCGCCGCTTCGATAAGGAGCGTACCTGAACCACACATAGGGTCGAGTAAAGGTTGATGACCATCCCAACCACAGCGTAGGATGATAGCTGCCGCTAAAGTTTCACGCAGTGGCGCACGGCCAGACTCTGGGCGGTAGCCACGTTGGTGCAGGCCGCTACCCACCATATCAACACCTAGAATTGCTTTGTCTTTGTGAAGGCGTACGTGAACACGGAGATCTGGAGACTCTTTACTGATGTTCGGACGAGGTAAGCCCTTCTTTTCAAAGCAATCGACGATGCCATCTTTTACCTTCATTGCACCATATTGACTGTTGCGGATTTCTTTGTTTGTACCGTTAAAGTCCACCACAAAGCGCTTAGAACTGTGAAATTGGTTTACCCAGTTAATTGAAGACGTAGACAGATAAAGATCCATATCGTCATTACAGGTAAATTCCGATAAAACACGTACAAATCGAGACGCCAAGCGGCTCCACAAACAGCAGCGATAAATTTGCTCATTCGTTGCTTTAAATTTAACGCCTGCCTGTACTGGTTTTGCGTTTTCAATGCCTAGATTTGTCAGTTCTTCAACAAGCAAGTTTTCCATGCCGTTTGAAGTTACCGCGAGATATTGATTCATAGTGTTCTTTCGCTGATAAAAAATAGCTTTAATTATACCTGACTTTACGATCAATGCCTCGTTTTTAAAGGTATTTTGACTCTGCTAGTACAAATTACCACCAAATCTCTGATCAGTAACTTCCACCAAACCATCATTTATCCTCCGGTTCTACCGTTTTTCCCCAATTAATATTTATCGTACTCAAATGCGAAGTGAATACTTATTTACATGGCTTTTGGTCTATACCAATGATGAATTCATGCTGAAAGTTACTTACATAATTGCGATATAGAGGAATAAATGACGCAAAATTCAGTTCAGCTCTGGGTTATGTTCACAGATTTTGTAGGAAATATTTTACGTAATAGTGACTTAGTTCATGATTACATGAGCATTAATTAACCAGTAATCTGTGTGATGACGCTTCAAAAAAGCAGAGGACGGCATGGGAAAAGTAAAAAAAAATCGACCGGACTGGTCGATTAATGCAAACAAAGGAACGGAACGAAATGAAGTAAATCAAAAGGGAAATTATCCCACCATCGCCATAGGGGCTAATACAAACAGGTGGTTGGCACTGGCCATTCGATCATGCATCACTTTAATTGGTTGTCCAAAGTGTAGTGTCTTATTGTTGCTAAGAAGGAAATCTTCTTGCCCAACATAAATGCAAAGACTGGATGTCTCGCCGGGATCAAGAACGATGAACACACCTTCAGAATATTGATTAGTAAGGAAGACCATATCCCCTTCTTCCGGCTCATGACCACAGGATTGTGCATCAAAAAACCAGCTCTTAGGTTGGACAGGCTTATGAAAACGCTTTGCTGCAACGCAGTAGAGAGTGAGCTCAGCTTGACGGTATTCACTGATGTCGAGACAACGAATCTTTTCGCTGTAGGTTTGAAACGCGCTTGCGTCATCGACAGTAAACTCATTGTTCGAGAAGGCGCAGTTGACCAGCAGTTTACGGCACAGATTGGTTTGGAAAATCATCTCCTCCCCTAAGTCCAGCATTAGACACGCTTTTTGCTCGTCAAAATACCAATTCCATTTGTCGCTAGGTTTAAGCATTATTCCGTTCTCTCGTGACTCGTTAATCAGTGGTAAGAGGTAAGACGCTTAATTACCTACTCATGATTTCAAATTTTACAAATGAACGGATAAAAAAAAAGAGGAAACGCATTCCCCTTTTTTATGTTATAACTATCTACTTCTCAACAAGTTAACTGCGAGTTTTATAGATTCTTAACGATATCACGTACCAGACCAGGGCCATGATATATAAAGCCGGTGTAAACTTGAACTAGTTGAGCACCTGCCATCATTTTTTCTTTCGCTGCGACATATGAGTCAATGCCACCTACGCCGATGATCGGAAGTTTATCACCTAACTCTTCATGAAGTTTGCGAACCACTTCGGTAGAACGTGATTGTACTGGACGGCCACTTAAGCCACCCGCTTCATTCGCATGCTTCATACCTTCAACGATCGTACGATCCAACGTGGTGTTCGTCGCGATGACACCATCAATCTCATTCTTCAACAAAGATTCACAAATCTGACTAATTTCGTCATCAGTCAGATCTGGCGCAATTTTCAGTGCTAGCGGTACATACTTACCATATTTTTCTGCAAGCTCAGATTGTTTTGCTTTTAATTCTGATAGCAATTCGTCTAACGCTTCACCATATTGAAGAGAGCGTAATCCTGGCGTATTTGGTGATGAGATATTCACTGCAATGTAGCCAGCATACTCATACACTTTCTCCATACAAATCAGGTAGTCCTCTGCTCCTTTCTCAATCGGTGTATCTTTATTCTTGCCGATATTGATACCAAGTACACAGTTGAACTTTGCCTTCTTTACATTCTCAACAAGATGATCCACACCCATATTGTTGAAACCCATTCGGTTGATGATACCTTCCGCTTCAACTAGACGGAACAAGCGAGGCTTATCATTACCTGGCTGTGGGCGAGGCGTTACGGTGCCCACTTCGACAAAGCCAAAGCCCATCGCATCAAATGCCTCGATGCATTCGCCATTTTTATCTAAACCAGCAGCTAGACCGACTGGGTTACGAAATGTCAGTCCCATACATTCTACTGGACGGTTTGGTAGCTGTTGTCGATAGAAAAGATCGAGAGGTGTTCCGTTAAAACGCTGGAAATTTTGAATTGCAAGATCATGTGCCTTTTCGGCATCAAGTTGGAAAAAGCCAGTTCTGGCTAGACGGTAAAGCATTGTGCCTCCGAAAGAAAAAAGCCCCGTGTAAACGGGACAATATTATTTACTCTTTTTGCAAGTAATTCAATGAAAATGAATGAATTAAGAAAAATAGTATCTTTACTTTAACAATTTCACATAAAATCAATAGATTAACTATCAATCTCCCCATCAAAATTGGCAACTTATATTAAAAAAGCAAACGGTTTCATCCAATTTTAAACACAACAAACGTGACACTGTCGCTTATTTTGTTTATTTGGAAAACAAAAAAGCCTCGTGTTGACGAGGCTCTTGTAATTTTAATTTACTCTCCTACTCGCTTGCTGAGCAATTTAAGTTAAGGAGAACAAGCTCACGTAGCGCAACAGAGAATTTAGCAAACTCGTGTACGGAACCCACCTTAAATTCATTAAGAATACTCTCCCAGCGATGTAATGAGGATTCATTACTCATGATCCAATCATCGAGAGCTTGCATCACATCAAGATCTGGCGTCGAACATCCACAATTTAAGACTTGCGCAGTTAACTGGCGTTGCTGCCAATCGAGATCTTCTCTAAATGCGGCTCTTGCTAATGCTTGCCAGTTGTTATCCACCGCTTGGCTATTGATTTGTTTCAAGAACCAGTGTAATGACAAACGATCACCTAAGTTAAAGTAAAGTTTCGACGCCTGCTCAACCGTTTTGCCAGTCTCGTTAGCGACAGCTGATATATCAAGTGCAGACTGAAGGCTAGATAGACGAGCAACATGATTTGCAAGCTTCTCTTCTACTCCACACGCCATCCATTTCTGTGCAAGTTCGTTATGCTCCTCAACTTCTGATGCGACCAGCATATCGTCTAATGTTTTAGTGATGGCATGTACATCACCTTTGTACATGGCAACTAACTCCGTCACTGTACTCTTCGCACTACGATTGCGTAATAGCCAACGGGAGATCCGACGCAACGCACGACGAACATAAAACATGATTTCATACTGCGCCGCAGCCGTCGCAACATTATCTAATGCACGTGTCTGCTGGAGTACATCCGCCAATTCGAAGATTTCACGGCTTGCACTGTATGCGTTTGCAATGTCGACAACACTTGCCCCCGTTTCTTCTTGCAAACGAGTGACGAAGTTACAGCCCATCTCATTGACCATTTGGTTCGCAAGTGCGGTAGCTATGATTTCAGCACGTAGTGGATGGTTAGTCATTTGCTGTTTATAGTTACGGCGTAACTCGCTTGGGAAGTATTCGACAAGCTGTTTAGCATGGAATTCATCGTCAGCAATTTCAGCTACCGCAAGTTGCTCTTTAAGAACCATCTTACCGTACGCAACCAAGACGGATAGCTCAGGCCTGGTCAAACCAAGTCCTTGCTTTTCACGCTCAAGCAAAGTTTCATCGTCTGGAATGTACTCTAACCCTCGATCCAAGTAGCCTGCTTTTTCCATGGTATGAATGAAACGTATTTGCTCTTTTACGATACTCACGCCTTGCTGTTCAGTTACAGAGATTGACTCCGCTTGGCGATAGGCATCATCCAATACGATGACACCAACTTCGTCTTCCATCGATTCTAAGATCTGGTTTCGCTGCTTGATAGTCAGGTCACCATTAGAAACGAGGCTGTTCAAGAAGATCTTGATGTTTACTTCGTTATCTGAGCAGTCAACCCCACCAACATTATCAACAAAGTCGGTATTTACACGGCCGCCTTTAGTCGCATATTCGATACGACCAAGTTGTGTCATACCTAAGTTTCCGCCTTCGCCCACGACTTTGGCTTTTAGGTCACGGCCGTCAATTCGTAACACATCGTTCGCACGGTCACCAACTTCCGTATGGGTTTCTGTGGATGCTTTCACATAGGTTCCGATCCCGCCATTCCAAAGTAGATCCACTTCCATTTGCAGAATCATCTTAATCAGATCGTTTGGTGCCAAAGACGCTTTCTTTGTACCTAACATCTTCTGAACTTCCGGTGTCAATGAGATCGACTTCGCGCGACGAGAAAAAATACCACCACCTTGCGAGATCAACGCGGAGTTGTAATCTTCCCAACTTGATCGAGGCAGATTAAACAAGCGATTACGCTCTTCCCAGCTGGTGGCTGAATCAGGATTAGGATCAAGGAAGATGTGCATGTGGTTGAAGGCCGCTTGTAGCCGGATATGCTTAGATAACAGCATACCATTACCAAATACGTCACCAGCCATATCACCAACACCAATCGCAGTGAAGTCAGTCGTCTGACAGTTGATGCCCATTTCGCGGAAGTGGCGTTTCACCGACTCCCAACCACCTTTAGCAGTGATCCCCATTGCTTTGTGGTCGTAACCATTAGAGCCGCCTGATGCAAACGCATCACCTAACCAGAAGTTGTACTCGTCAGAAACCGAGTTTGCTAAATCTGAGAACGTTGCTGTACCTTTGTCTGCTGCGACAACTAAGTATGGATCGTCTTCGTCATGACGCACAACGCTCTTAGGGGGAACCACTTTACCTTCGATGATATTGTCCGATACATCCAGTAGTGCACGAATGAAGCGTTTGTAACAACGTTGGCCTTCAGCAAAGATCTCATCACGGTTGCTTAACGTGTGTTGACGTTTGCAAACGAAGCCACCTTTCGCACCCACAGGAACAATAACGGTGTTCTTAACTTGTTGCGCTTTTACTAGCCCAAGAATCTCGGTACGGAAATCTTCTTGGCGGTCTGACCAACGTAAACCACCACGTGCTACTTTACCACCACGTAGGTGAACACCTTCAATATCCGGTGCATAAACGAAAATCTCAAATGCAGGAACTGGCTGAGGAATCTCTGGAATCTCACTCGGCTTCATCTTCAATGATAGCCAAGGTTTAGGCTGTTTAGCTTCGTCTAACTGATAGTAGTTGGTTCGAAGTGTTGCCGTGATCATTTCCATGTAGCGACGAATAATACGATCATCATCCAAGCTTTCTACACGATCTAACTGTTCCGTAATTTTCTTAATCAGATCATTTTGACCTTTTTCACTTCCCTTGTGCTTCGGGTCAAATCGTTTAGTAAATAGATTTACAAGGCCAGTTGCCAAATCTGGATAATGACTTAATGTGTCTTCAATGTATTGTTGACTGAATGGGAAGCCGACTTGGCGCATGTAGCGAGCGTAAGCACGAAGAATGGATATTTCACGGCCAGATAGAGAGGCACCTAGCACCAAACGGTTGAAGCCATCACTTTCTAGGCTACCATTCCAAATTGCGGCAAAAGCTTGCTGGAAACGGTCACGTGCTTCGCGAAGATCCACGGTTTTTTCACTCTTATGAAGCATCGAAAAATCAAGAATCCAGCACGTTTGTCCATTCGTTTTTTCAATTTCGTACGGTGACTCACCGATCACGCGTAGGCC
Organism: Vibrio sp. PNB23_22_6; assembly: GCF_052877535.1. Taxonomy (NCBI): domain Bacteria; kingdom Pseudomonadati; phylum Pseudomonadota; class Gammaproteobacteria; order Vibrionales; family Vibrionaceae; genus Vibrio; species Vibrio sp. PNB23_22_6. Next base: position 201,470 of record NZ_JBNFXP010000004.1, read on the forward strand.
AAGATTTTCCAACATCGGCATGACATCAGAAAGGTGAATTGGTTCATCGCGATGATAAAGTTTCAAGCGAACCGCTTTGGAATCGACGGACTCTTCTTGGGGGCGATAGAATAACATGCCAAGTTTGTTATCGTCGCTAAGCGCTTCTAGACGTTCAATATCGGCAACCGCTGAACCTGGCATCATATCTTCTTTGTAAGAACGTGGGAATGCGCTCATGTATTCTTTAGAAAGAGGTAGGCCTTTACTTTCACCGAAGTTAGCGATGATGGATTCTTTTAGGCGATCATCCCAAGAAGTGGAAACTTCCATTAAGTTCTGTTCAATCTTTTTCACGTCTACATCAATATTATTATTGTCTACACGAACAATGTAATGGGTTCTTGCTAACGGACTTTCCGAGAAAAAAGTTGTAAATTCAACCTCTTGCTCGCAGGTAAAGTATTGTTTAAGAATGCGTTGAGTCTGGCGACGAAGTTCTGTGTTGTAACGATCTTTAGTGACATAAACCATACAGCTGAAGAAACGACCAAATGGGTCTTTGCGCACAAAAAGACGTAACAAGTCACGATCTTGCATTTGAACGACGCCCATTCCCACTTCTAATAGCTCTTCTTCACGAGCTTGAAGCAATTCATCCCGTGGGTAGTTTTCGAGGATATTGTGAAGCGCTTTATAAGAATACGAACCATGGCGGTAGCCACTTGCTTCAAGGATCCGCCCCACTTTCTCTCGGATCAATGGAATACTGTGTACTGCTTGGTTGTACACGGCTGACGTATAGAGCCCAGTGAAGCGATGTTCACCGATGACTTTTCCATTTTCATCAAATTTCTTAACGCCAATGTAGTCCGTATATGCTGGACGGTGGATACGGGACGCTTGATTACCCTTAGTAATAATGAGTGCGTAAGGTTTTTTTGCTTCTAGACGAGCAGAATCAGAGAGCTCCGACAATTTTATACTGCGGACGCGTTTTTCATCGGCGAAGAGACCTAAACCGCTTTCGTGTGTTGGCTTAAGTTCACTATCCCCGTTAACACTAACAAGATCATATTCTTTGTAAGCCATGAAGGTGAAGTTATGATCGCCTAACCAGCGTAGATACTCGATCGTTTCATCTAAACGATCCGTATTCATTGACACTCGATCTTTATTTTGATCCAGTTCGTTAGTGACGATCTTGAGTTTTTCAACCATCTGTTTCCAGTCATCGACGACAAGACGAGTATCAGACAAGATTGCAAGCAGCTCTGCTTTCAATGCTTGCATCTTGTCTTTACTGGTCAAACGGTCCACTTCGATATGGAATAGTGATTGAAGAACACCATCCTCGCCGTTTACTTCAATTACTTGGCCTTTCTTATCACGCTCTAACTGAGTTGGGTTATTCAGCATCAAGTGACAAGCAAGATCAAGTCTCGTCAACGCCATCTTAATCGAGTCAACAAGAAATGGACTATCTGGTACAACAATTTCAACGATAGTGTGAGTCGATTGCCAACCTTGACGGCTGACCATTGGATTGAATACTCTGACAGAAATCTCTTCAGGTTTCTTTTCATTAATATGGTGCCAGAGGCTAACAACAGCACCATAAAGGTCGGATTCATTTCGCTGAATCAAATCATCATCAGCAATGTTACTAAATAAGTGTTGAGCAAGTTTAGTTACAAGCGGTTGGTGAGAAAGCTCGAGTTTGTCTTGAATCAGTTGGTATACCTTTTCAAGCAGAACCGGCACTACATTTTCACGCGCGGTCATATTCACACTCCACATTAGAATTGTTGTTTTGTAGGGGGAATCAGTAACTGGCATCTGCCCAGAAACCAATCATAGGTAATGCATGCAGTTATTGTAAAAGCATAATTACAAATGGTTAACAAAAAACACAGTGGTAAGAGGTGAAATGTCCGATTATGTGACTAAGATTCCTATTTAACTCTCTAGTAATATCAGCCATCACAGAGTTTCTAACTTTAGAAACTTATTATTTTGGTCAGTTGTTAGTCTAAAACGACCTTTAATGCCTAATTGACTAAGAAATGGTCGGAATTTTGATGTGGCGAGTTGCAGCCTTAAGCCATTATCGGTAATGACTTGTACCGAACTGGCAGCACCAGAATAGTGTGACAGAAATGTTTGATAAGAGATGTTGAGAGAGAAGTAATACTGGTTCATGGACGCGGATTTTGATCGAAACAAATAGTTAAGGAATGCGGGTGATCATAACGACCACCCTATTCTTTTGTCGATTATTCGTCTAGTGCTTTAGTCACTTTCTCGAATAGATCGTTGGCTAGATTGTCCATCGCTTTCAGTTTCTCTAGCTCGGCACGAATCAGCGCTTGGCGACCTTCATCGTATTTGCGGAACTTAAGCAGTGGATCAATCAAACGAGAAGCCACTTGTGGGTTAGTGTCGTTCAGTTGACGAAGGATCTCACCTGCAAACTGATAGCCAGAACCTGATTTGTCATGGAATCGAACTGGGTTTGCATTTAGGAACGAACCAATCAAACTACGTGTACGGTTCGGGTTCTTTAAGCTAAACGCTTCGTGGTTCATGGTCTCTTTCACTTTCTCAAGTGCATTTTCTACCGGGTTGCTACCCTGAAGAGCAAACCATTTGTCCATCACCAAGCCATCATGTTTCCACTTGTCACTGTAGTCCGCCATTAACGCTTCACGACATTCCAGTTGAGCATTGTTTGCTGCGTTCATTGCTGCAATTGTGTCAGTCATATTATTTGCTGACACGTATTGCGCTTTTGCTAGCTCGTTACCTTTTTCAGTATGAGCCAAGAATTGTAGACATTGGTTACGCAGTGCGCGTTTGCCGATTGCTGCATGCTCGATACTGTAATCAGCTTGGTTCAATGCGTGATATGTCGCACTAAATTCATCTTCTAGCGCGTTAGAAAGTGACACTGTAATTCTATTCAGTACGGTATCTACTGCATCAATATCAATCTGCTTGTACCAGCCAGTGATTTCGTTGATCGAAGGCAGAGACAGAACTTGTGCGATAAACGCAGGTTCTAGCTTCTCATCCAGAAGCACACCACGAAACGCGTCGATTAGCTCTTCAGAAAGTTGCACCTCACCACCCGTTTGAACGTTGGTTACGTTTTGACGAATGTACTTAGCGAGTAGCATTTGGCTTGCATCCCAACGAGCAAAATCGTTCGTTGCATGCTTCATCAAGAAGAACAGCTCTTCATCGCTGTAGTCATACTCCAGTTTCACTGGTGCAGAGAACTCACGAAGTAACGATGGTACTGGTTGTTCAGCTACATTTTCGAATACGAAGGTTTGTTTATCTTGCTTCACATCCAACACATTATGAACCGAGTCACCATTGATCACCAATGGGATCACGTTGCCGTTTTGTGCGTAGAGTTCGATATCAAACGGAATGTGTAACGCTTGTTTTTCTGATTGGTCGTGAGTCGCTTCAGTAAACTGCTCAACCGTTAACGTGTAAGTTTTTGCGTCGGCGTTGTATTCACTATTTACACGGAGTGTTGGCGTACCAGATTGGCTGTACCACAAACGGAACTGCTTAAGGTCAACGCCCGTAGCATCTTCCATTGCTGAAACGAAGTCTTCACACGTTGCGGCTGTACCATCATGACGTTCGAAGTATAGCTTCATGCCTTTTTGGAAACCTTCTTCACCAAGAAGTGTGTGGTACATGCGGATCACTTCGCTGCCCTTTTCGTACACAGTTAGCGTGTAGAAGTTATTCATTTCAATAACTTTATCTGGACGAATTGGGTGTGACATTGGGCTTGAATCTTCCGCAAATTGTGGGCCACGGATAATACGAACGTTGTCTATACGATTGACTGCACGTGAACCAAGATCCGATGAGAACTCTTGATCACGAAATACCGTTAGACCTTCTTTCAAGCTCAGTTGGAACCAATCGCGACAAGTCACGCGGTTGCCAGTCCAGTTATGGAAATATTCATGACCGATCACCGCTTCAATACCAAGGTACTCACGGTCTGTTGCTGTTTTTTCATTAGCAAGAACGAATTTCGAGTTGAAGATGTTTAGTCCTTTGTTTTCCATCGCGCCCATGTTGAAGAAATCAACCGCCACGATCATGTAGATATCCAGATCGTACTCTAAACCAAATCTGTCTTCGTCCCACTTCATTGAGTTGATAAGCGAGGTCATTGCGTGACCTGCACGGTCAAGGTTGCCCTTGTCGACAAAGATTTCTAAATCAACTTTACGACCTGAGGTTGTAGTGTATTTATCACGCAGAACGTCAAAGTCACCGGCAACTAGAGCAAATAGGTACGCTGGTTTTGGATGTGGGTCTTGCCACTGCACCCAATGACGACCGTTTTCTGCGTCACCTTCTGCAATACGGTTACCATTACTTAATAAGTATGGGTAAACGCCTTTGTCTGCAATCACTTTTGTTGTGTATTTCGCGAGAACGTCTGGACGATCTAGGGAATATGTAATGCGACGGAAACCTTCCGCTTCACATTGCGTGCAGAATGCACCACCAGATTTGTACAAACCTTCAAGTGCTGTATTAGCTTCTGGGTCAATCTTAGTGATGATCGCTAACTCAAACTCTGCAGGCAGATCGGTAAGAACTAATGACGTTTCTTTTACTTCATGGTGTGACCAGTCTTCACCATTCACTTGGACAGAGCGTAACTCTAACCCTTCGCCGTCTAGCACTAACGTGGTTGACTCACCTTTTTGTACTACTTTGGATACTGCGGATACGATGGTGTCGTTGTCATGGAGATCAAACGTCAAATCGATATCAGTAATCGTATAAGTTGGCGCGGTATAATCTTTGCGATATTTCGCTTGAGGGGCTTGAGACATGTCCATAAATCCTTGTATATAGAATCACAAAAATACCAAGACCAGAGGATCAAACACCTCTTACTGGTATCACGATATAAGCTATTTGTAGAGTTTGTGGTATCAGAATACAAGTCTTTCTATAAAAAAACGGAGCTTTTAGTGGCTTAGCTCCGCTTTCTGTTTAACATTTAAGCAACAATAGAATATTTCACTATTAATTAACTACCGTGAAATAGTGACGTTAGATCATTTAGGGGCTTACTCGGTTAAGCACCGCGTACATCTCACCGCTAGAATCTTCTATCGTCAGCTCATTTTTCTTGAGTTTATAGGTTGTGCCTTGCTCACCATTTTCATACAAGAGAACCAAATGGTCACCTTCAGTGTAATAGACCCCCTGCTTCACTGACTCTTCACCCGCTTCGTTGGAGACACGAAACATGAAGACAAAATCTGGTTGCAGTATCAGATCCATTTGGTTGATGTTATTTGCTAACATCACATCTCCAGCCAAATGCGAACTCGACCAAATACCAGCAAGCGCGTTGGGCAAACCTTTGGTAAAGGTCACACCATTTAGATCGAGCGTGTTGTGATTGTTTCGGTAAGCATAGATTTGAGGTGCGTCTGTATTTAAGCCAAGTATTATGGTGTCTTCATTGGCATTATAAAGCCCTTCCCAGTGATCGATGGAGTAATCCGTTTTTTGAATATCGATAGTGAAGGTATAGTCCGACCCCAAAGTCAGCTTGATCGCACGAAAATTCTCTTCGGAATCCTTTGGATTGGGATTCATTAAATACCAATCTCCAATGAGAAAAGGTGTATCAAATTGGCTCAATTTGTCTTCTTTCGTGTCTTGGGCTCCAAAGGCAGCGAAGCAACAAAAGCTAAGTAAAATAGTGGTCCATTTCATATCGGCCCCCTTATGCTTTTCTTTCAGCTTAGGCTTTAGAACTCAATTATGCGATAAATTTGATCTATATCACGTAATTTATTGGGGCAAATTAAGCGTATGAAGCACTCTTTTACACACGATACTTATCGAGAAAAAAGCATAAAAAAAGAGTGAGTCACGATAACTCACTCTTCTATCTCACTATTATTAGCCGTTATGACTGTTTTTAGCTTTTGATCATGTCAACTGTAATAGCGATGGATTCATCTAAATAAACGTCCGGTGCTTCATAGTCTTTGGGTACATCATCCAATGACTTGAACGTTTCTTTCCCAAGAGCCGTCTGACGTTTGTTGATACGATTCAAACGAAGCGTGTCTGCTTTATCTGATTCTTCTTCACGAACTTTTTCATTGAGCGACAGATAATTATCGTCTTTTTCTTTACGATACTTTTCAATGTCTTCATTGATGAAGCGAAATTCCATCTCATCAGCCACACGCTTAGCGTGACGTTCAGTTAAAGAAGTAATCAATGTGTCATTGCTAGGGAACATTTGATATTGAGCTTTATCAATGCTATCCCAAGGGAGTGCGTTGTCTTCAACACTTTCTCCGGTTTCGCTCGCTTCAATCGCCGTTGGATAGGCGATATCTGGCGCGACACCACGGTTCTGAGTACTGCCACCATCAATACGGTAGAACTTTTGAATCGTGTATTGAACATAACCCAGTTCTTTATCAAACAAATCATAGATATGATTCAATGAACGGTGCTGCTGTACGGTACCCTTACCGAAAGAATTTTCGCCAAGAATGACTGCGCGGTTGTAATCCTGCATTGCTGCGGCAAAGATTTCAGAAGCCGAAGCACTGTAACGATTAATCAATACCGTTAGAGGGCCATCGTAACTGACTTTACCATCAGTATCAGCATTCACTTTGATACGACCGTAACTATCACGAACTTGCACTACTGGACCTTCTTTGATGAAAAGTCCCGTCAATGCGGTCGCTTCTGTTAACGCACCACCACCGTTGTTACGTAAATCAACAATGATACCGTCCACATTTTTCGTTTTGAGCTCTGATATCAGCTTATCAGTATCTTTCGACAATCCAACATAGAAACTTGGTACTTCTAGAACACCAATTTTTTTCCCATCTTTCTCGATGATTTCAGATTTAACTGCGCGATCTTCCAAACGCACTTTGTCACGCATAATGGTGACAACGTAACTCTTCGCTTCTTTGCCCTCAGGTAGAATCTGTAAGTTCACTTTCGTTCCTTTCGGACCTTTTATAAGTTGAACTACATCATCTAAACGCCAGCCAATGACATCGACGACGTCTTCACCATCTTGGCCAACACCGATAATTCGGTCACCTTCTCCAAGCTGCTTACTCTTAGACGCAGGTCCACCAGCAACCAAAGAGCGAATGACAGTATAATCATCCGTCATTTGTAAAACTGCACCAATACCTTCAAGGGACAAGTTCATCTCTGACTGGAATTGCTCAGCATTACGCGGAGAAAGATAACTCGTATGCGGATCCACCTCACGCGCAAACGCATTCATGTATAGTTGGAACGCATCTTCGTTTCGGGTTTGAGTAATACGTTTCATCGCATTGTTATAACGCTTCTCTAAAACCTCTTTAATTTCTGGCCACTCTTTGCCAGTCAGTTTAAGGTTGAGTGCATCGTATTTAACACGCTGGCGCCATAACTCATTTAACTCTGCTTCATCCTTCGGCCATGCGGCTTCAGAACGATCCAATTCGATAAAGTCTTCGGTATTAAACTTAATCTCGTTATCTAATAGAGTCAGAGCGTAGGCGAAACGATCAAAACGCTTCTGCATCGAAAGGTTATACACATCAAACGCAATCTTGTTGTTGCCCGCTTTTAGCTGGTCATCAAGGCTGATTGACCAATCGTTAAAAGCGTTGATGTCATCTTGAGTGAAGATATTCTTGTTATAATCAAGCATTTCCACATAGCGTTCGAAAATCGCTTTGGAGAAATCATCATTAAGATTGAAATGCTTATAATGAGAGCGAGTAAAGCGAGATGTCACACGTTTGCTGGCAGTTTCATGTTGAACTTCAGGAGAAAGAACTGGCAGATCATCTCTGTTTAATTTGGCCTCGAGAGCCTGAGCTGAAGCTGCTAGCAAAAAGCTAGCAGCAATCAGTGTCATTTTTGAACGGCAATTCATGCGTAGGAGTATCTCCTTTATGCGCGCAAGTGCTCCGCTTTTACAACCATTTGTAGGCCGTTAGCAAGTTGAACACGTACATCATCCTTATTGATCTCAACAATGGTCGCAGCCATGTTTCCTTTGCCCATGTTCACGTTAACTTCATTGCCAACGGTAACTTCATCAGCGTTTAGTGCACGTGTTTCTACAGGCTTTTCTTGTTTCTGTGTCTTTGGCTTGCTTGGACGACGAGGCTGTTGTGGCTTTTTAGCCGCAGGTTTTGCTTTTGCCTTGCCTTCTTCGCGAGCTTTCTGTGCTTGGTCTTTACGACGAGCTTGAACCTTCGCTTTGCTCTCTGCAAGCGTTGCTTTCGCGTGTTCTACGTGTTCTTCTTCTAGCTCACCACATGGGTTGCCATCTAAATCAACACGTACCGCACCTGGTTTTACACCGTGCAGGTAACGCCATGATGAAGTGTACTGTCTTAACGCTGCACGAAGTTGAGTTTTGCTAACTTTTTCGTCGTCATTTAGACGTTCCGCTAGATCTTGAAAAATACCAATTTTCAAAGGCTTTGCTTCACCTTCTAAAGTAAAGCACTTAGGGAAACATTCAGCAATATATGCGATAACTTCTTTGCTGTTTTTTAACTTTTCAGTCATGAGGGTTCCTGGTTTGAGCGGATTTCCGCGAAGCATTAAGAAAAATATTCTCGTATTATAGTGAGATGCCAAGGAAAAACCACACTCGCGGACGAATTTATGCGTTGTTCGCGTGTGAATTAAGCAGCTTTTCTACTTCAACCATGAAATATGTGAGACCTTCTTCGTCTATTTCATTGAATCGACCAACGCTTGGACTGTCAATATCTAGCACTCCGGCGACTTCACCATTAATCGAAAACGGAATCACAATTTCTGAGTTACTCGCCGCATCACAAGCAATATGCCCCTCAAACGCATGAACATCGTACACTCTTTGTACACTATTTGCTTGTGCAGCAGTACCACAGACACCTCGTCCCATTGCGATGCGTACGCAAGCTGGCTTACCTTGGAAGGGGCCAAGAACTAACTCATCTCCTTTCAAGAGGTAAAATCCAGCCCAATTGAGGTCTTCTAACTCCATAAAAAGCAGAGCACTTAAGTTTGCGAGATTCGCAATGTAGTCTGTTTCTGACTCGATCAGTGCAACTGCCTGCTTGGTAAGTCTTTGGTATTGTTCTATATTCATATTAACTTCCTACTTTTTATTTAAGCTTCCATTCTCTTAGTATGGCGCTAAAATGCAGCCCATCTTTAATAGGACTTATTCTCAATTATAATGAATTCTCGAAACGACACTATTAGCCGTTCTTGGTTGATAACACAAGTGAAAAAGCACAAGTCCAAGCTGATTGTTGCGAACTTGATAGCCGTTCTTGCGACCTTGGTTAGTGTTCCAATCCCGCTTCTTATGCCTTTGATGGTCGATGAAGTCTTATTGGAAACACCCGCATCTGGTGTTGCTGCGATGAACGCCATATTACCCGATACGTGGCACACGCCTACGGGCTATATCTTTTTTACACTCTTTTTAGTTGTCCTCATGCGAGCTGGCGGGCAAGCGCTTAACATCCTTCAGAGCCGTCAATTTACTCTCGTTTCCAAAACGATCACTTACGAAATGCGCAGCAAAATGATCGATAAACTCGGTCGCATCAGCATTCGCCAGTATGAAACGAAAGGTAGCGGAGGTATTAACGCTCATCTCATTACGGATATTGAAACGATTGATCAGTTTATCGGTTCGACGCTCGCAAAATTCGTTATTGGTTTGCTTACTGTGCTTGGGACTGCGATTGTCTTGCTTTGGCTTGATTGGCGCCTAGGTCTGTTCATTTTGTTGGTCAACCCTATCGTTATCTATTTTTCTCGAAAATTAGGTAGCATGGTCAAACATCTCAAGCGTAAAGAAAACCACTCGTTCGAATTATTTCAAAACCGATTGGTCGAGACTCTCGATGGGATTTACCAATTACGTGCGGCCAATAAAGAGCGTGAGTTTCTCCAACAGTTAAAAACCAGTGCAGACCAAGTACGAGTTGATGCGGATAAATATGCCTGGCAATCCGAAGCAGCTGGTCGCGTTTCATTCCTGCTGTTTCTAATTGGCTTTGAATTATTCCGCGCCGTCGCCATGTTAATGGTTGTGTTTAGCGATCTCACCATTGGGCAAATTTTTGCTGTATTTGGCTATTTGTGGTTCATGCTCTCTCCTGTTCAAGAGTTACTTGGTATTCAATTTTCCTGGTACAGCGCTAAGGCAGCTTTAACACGCATTAATGACTTATTACAACTGGAGGAAGAAGATAGACCCGTTTCAAAGGTAGATCCTTTCAGTGGTCATCGAGAAGTTGATGTGAAAATTGAAAACGTCAGCTTTTCTTACAACAATGAGAATAAGGTATTAAACCTTCTTTCAATGCACATCCCCGCGGGAAATAAAGTGGCGCTGGTCGGCGCAAGTGGTGGGGGTAAATCAACGCTAATCCAATTGCTGATTGGCGTTTATCGACAGAATACGGGAACGATTCGTTATAATGATGAGCTAACCGAAGACATTAGTTTCGAAGTAATTCGAGATAAAATTGCTGTGGTATTACAACAACCTATACTATTTAATGACACCTTAAGGCATAATCTGACTCTAGGTGGTCATTTTGATGAACTGTCGTTGTGGCACGCACTTGAAGTTGCTCAGTTACAAGATGTGATCGCTCAGTTAAACCACGGCTTAGATACACAAATTGGACGTAACGGTATTCGCTTGTCAGGCGGACAGCGTCAACGACTCGCGATTGCTCGTATGATATTGAGTAATCCACAGTTTGTTATCTTAGATGAAGCAACATCAGCGCTGGACACCGCTACTGAAGCGGCACTCCATAAAGCATTAACCGAATTCTTACACGGTAGAACGACTCTGATTGTCGCGCACCGTTTATCCGCCGTTAAGCAAGCAGATTTGATTTATGTGCTTGAAGATGGAAGAGTGACACAAACAGGTACTCATGGTGAGCTCGTCGAGCAAGAAGGCTTATATCAAACCTTATATGGGGGCATTCAGTCCCACGCATAAAGCGCTATTTGTTGAGAGGTCGGCATGACCTCTCTGCATAAGCATGCGATGCAACCAAAAAAAATCCGTCTCTGCCAAGGTTGCGAGCTGCCTGTCGATATAATTCCATTACCCGATGGTAAGCTTGCACACTGCCCTCGCTGTGGGCACGAGTTATATCGTGGCGGCAATCCAAGTTTATCTGGTAACCTCGCAATCGCGATTACTTGCCTTCTTCTTTTCGTACCCTCTCACTTTTTCGATTTCATCAGCATCCGACTATTTGGTGTCATGATCCCTGCAACATTACCGTCCGGTATTATTGCGCTAATGCAAGAGGGCTTTGTTCTTCTCTCCTTACTGATTTTATTTTGTAGTTCTTTAGCCCCTTTGATCGTCTGCACTTCCGTTGTTGTCGCACATTTATCTCTATACCAGCGTTGGTTCAGAGGACTACAGGTTTCACTTTGGCTCACTCAGCACTTCAAACACTGGGCGATGATTGACGTGTTTCTTGTCAGCATCGCTATCTCATGCTTTAAATTACAAGACTACTCGGATATTTATGTAGGCCCAGGCCTTATCGGGTTGGTTTTACTCCAAATATCAACAGTATTACTCATCTCTCGATTCAGTGCTCGGCGCTACTGGGAAGCATGGAAAGCGGAAACCTCTTATGTTTTTAAACATAAAGATGTCCACTGTCATGAATGTCATTTGTCACAACCCGAAGGTGATCAGTGCCAACGTTGCCATCATACGCTGCACCATCGTAAACCACATTCTATTCAAAAAACATGGGCGTATTTGATTACGGCAGGCATCGCTATTTTCCCTGCCAACTTGATACCCATTTCCATTTTAATTACCAATGGTCAGCGCTTAGAAGACACGATTTTCTCCGGAGTTGCAGCACTCATAAAAAATGGGATGTACGGTATCGCGTTTATCATCTTTGTTGCCAGTATTGTCGTACCAGTCGTGAAGATACTCGGACTTGCTTACATATTGTTATGCATCAAGTTCAAACGTTCCGTGTTCAAAAGACAACGAATGATGGTCTACTTTGCTATCAAGTGGATTGGCAAATGGTCGGTCATGGATTTGTTTGTTATCTCCATCATGATGACCTTAGTCGATCGTGGTCAAATTCTCGATTTTACACCTGGATATGGCGCCGTCGCTTTTGGTTTAGTTGTCGTATTCACAATGCTTGCCGCTGATAGCATTGACCCTAGGCTTATCTGGGACCAAGTCCCAAAACAATCACAAAAAGAGTCAATTAATGAGTGATCAGAATAATTCTCAAACGTCCTACGTACCCGATGTAAGGAGGAGCAAAGGCATCTCTCCCCTTTGGCTTTTACCAATTCTAACCATAGTGCTCGCCGGATGGTTAGTCGTCAAATCACTTCATGATGCCGGTCAACGTGTACAAATATACTTTTCAGATGCCGCGGGCTTAGTCGCGGGGCGTACGACTATCCGTTATCAAGGTTTAGAAGTCGGCATGGTAAGAGACATCAATTTGTCGAAAGATCTAGGCAGCATTTATGTGGATGCCGATATCTACCCAGAGGCGACAAAACTGCTTAACGAAAAAACACGATTTTGGTTAGTGAAACCAACGGCGAGCTTGACCGGTGTAACTGGGTTAGATGCGCTAGTTTCTGGTAACTATATTTCGATTCAACCTGGCGACAGTAAAGAATTTGAAACTAAGTTTCACGCCCTTGAATCCGCACCAACCGATCTGCATGTTACTCAAGGTTTAAATATTAAACTGAAAAGTCTTGACCTAGGCGGAATCTCAATCGGTTCACAGATTGTGTATAAAAAAATCCCAATTGGTGAGGTGTACAGTTATCAACTCAATGATGATGCAAAGTCGATCACCATTCAGGCAAATATCCAAGACCAATACAGCCACCTTATAAACAGCCGTAGCCGTTTCTGGAATGTGAGCGGTGTGGGCGCAAGCATTGGTTTTGAAGGCGTTGATGTTCGACTAGAGAGTATGAGTGCGCTGCTCAGTGGCGCTATTGCGGTGGACTCCCCGGATGATGGCGAACCCGTTAATGAAAATACTCAATTCCGACTGTACAAAGATCTAAAAACCGCTGGTCGTGGTATTCCTATCAAAATCACCTTACCTGATGACAACAAAATCAGTGCTGAAGGAGCCCCGATCATGTATCGCGGCATTGAAGTTGGTCAAATCACGGATTTAGGCTTGTCTGAGGGACGTGAAGTCATTTTAGCCTCTGCAGCGATTCAACCAGCGTTTAGCGACATGCTCACTTCAGGCACACGTTTCATTTTGGAAGAAGCAAAAGTTTCTCTATACGGTGTGGAAAACATTAGCAATTTAGTTCGCGGTAACTTCTTAACTATCGTGCCTGGTGAGGGAGACCGTTCTCGTCGTTTCACCGCCATTCGTAAAAACGTTTATAACCAGCAGCAAGAAAGAACCGTCGCGATTCGCTTGGTTTCTGATAACTCTTTCGGCCTAAGCAGTGGTGCGAATGTACTTTACAAAGGCATTGTTGTTGGCTCTATCATCAAGGTTGGCCTGCTTGATAAAGTCCAAGCTAAAAAAGCGCAGCATGAGGTCTTTATGGATGTACTTATCGACCACGAATACAAGCATCTCATCAAGTCAGACAACCGTTTCTATGTCACTGGTAGTGCGTCTGCTGAGCTAACCGAATCCGGCTTGAGTGTTACCGTTCCACCAGCAAAACAGCTTTTAAGCGGTTCGATCAGTTTTGTTAGCCAAGGCGACAAAGGTATTCAAAAAGAGTATCAGCTCTTCCAGAGCGCATCACTGGCAGAGTTAGCCCAATACAACCAAAGTGGCTCGAAAACCTTAACCTTGTTCGCCACTGAACTGCCGCCAATTTCAAAAGGCAGCCCTCTACTCTATCGTAACCTGCCTGTTGGTAGCATTTCTAATTTTAACTTGGTGGATGGTGGCGTCATGGTGAAAGCCACCATTGAAAATCGTTACGCTCACCTATTGACGACACAAACCGTATTTTGGAATCGTTCAGGCGTAGAGATTGATGCCTCACTTGCTGGCGTAAGTGTCAAGGCGCACCCGTTAAAGTCTTTAATTAAAGGAGGCATTGCTTTTGACTCTATACCAGGGATCGAGAATAAAATCGGGTCACGTTGGAAGCTCTATCAAGATCAAAGCCATGCGAGAAAATTTGGCCGCGAGATCGCATTAGAAACGGACGGCACCCAAGAAGTCACTAAAGGTACACCTATTAAATATCAAGGTGTGAAGGTAGGCGAAGTGACGCTTGTTGTACCCAATTTCCGTCGAAAAATCGTAGAGGTCACTGCTCGAATATTACCTGAATATGTAGAAAATATTGCCGTATCAGGGACGCATTTTTGGCTTACAGAGCCCAAGATTGGTCTAGACGGCGTGAAGAATCTTGATGCGATAATCTCTAAATCCATCAGTGTCGAGCCTGGTCAAGGTACTGCGAAATTTAAATTCAAACTTGAACCGATGCGCCATCACGAGCAAGGCACCTCGTTTACCTTACAGAGTGAACAAAGAGGTTCAATTCAAGTCGGCACTCCTGTTCTTTACCGTCAAATGGAAGTCGGTCAAGTAACGAGTGTACGCTTGGGTGACTTCGCAGACCGGATTATTACACAGATTGAAATTCAACCTAAGTATGCTTATCTCGTTCGTCAAAACAGTGTGTTCTGGAATGTTTCCGGTGTCGACGTTTCTATCGGTATTACAGGCGCAAACATTAAAGCAGGCACGATTGATAGCTTAATGAGAGGCGGGATTGCCTTCTCTACACCAGAGCAATCGCAAATTTTACCTGCAGCTAAACCAGATCACTCTTTCTATCTCTACCCTAAGGCTGAAGACGATTGGGCCCACTGGCGGACTGCCATTCCAAAACCATAATGGGTTTACCATCACGTGATTGAGTAAAGAGCAGCAAACAAACGTTGCTCTTTTTTTATTTCCCACACCATGCGAACTATTCGTTTCTGTGTCGCTTTCGTATATCATTTGCGGCAAATTCTGCAATCGAGATTTTACTTTGCATTCTAACGTTTACATCCCAGACGCGTTTCTGGAAAAAATCCAAACTATCCTTCCAGCCCACCTCAATATGGAAGACTTTGTCGCTGCATGCCAAAAACCTCTGCGTAAGAGCATTCGTGTTAATACACTGAAAATTGGGGTTGAAGCATTCCTGCAACGTGCAGAAGCAAAAGGTTGGAAACTATCACCCGTACCTTGGTGTGAGACAGGTTTCTGGATTGAAGCGGATGAGTCTGTTGTACCGTTAGGCAATACCGCAGAACACATGTCTGGTTTGTTTTACATTCAAGAAGCAAGCTCAATGATGCCCGTATCGGCCCTATTCATGAACGATGAATCTTATGATGCAGTGCTAGATACAGCGGCAGCACCAGGCTCAAAAACCACTCAAATTGCCGCTTTAATGAACAATCAGGGTATCTTAGTTGCTAATGAATATGCAGCGAGCCGCGTTAAAGTGCTGCACGCCAATATTGAACGTTGTGGCGTCCGCAATGCCGCTCTAAGTAACTTTGATGGACGCGTATTTGGTGGTTGGTTACCTGAAAGGTTTGACGCGGTATTGTTAGACGCGCCATGCTCAGGTGAAGGCACCGTTCGCAAAGACGAAGATGCCATGAAAAACTGGACACAAGAGTCAGTGCTTGACATTGCAGGCACCCAGAAAGATTTGATTGAAAGTGCATTTCACGCCCTAAAACCTGGCGGCGTGATGGTTTATTCAACTTGTACATTAAGTACCGAAGAAAACCAACAAGTCTGTTATCACCTCAAAGAGACGTTCGGGGACGCCGTCGAATTCGAAAGCCTTGAAGGTTTGTTTGAAAACGCTAGCGCATCCCTGACCGAAGAAGGCTTTTTACACATTTTTCCTCAGGTTTATGACTGTGAAGGTTTCTTTGTCGCTCGTATTCGCAAACTTGCTAGCGCTGAAGCTCCTAAGGTGAAAAAGCGTATGGGTAAATTCCCATTCACAAAAGCTTCCAACAAAGAGTTTGCAGAGATTTCAAAACAGCTTCTCACTGCGCTAGATATCACACTACCTAAAGACAGCGCCGTTTGGCTTCGTGACAACGATGTGTGGCTATTCCCAGATGCTCTAGAGCCAATGATCGGGGAACTGCGCTTCTCTCGTATGGGCATTAAAATCGCAGAAGCTCACAAAAATGGTTACCGTTGGCAGCATCAGGTAGCCACTGCTTTAACGACGGGGTCAGAACCCAACGCGATTGAGTTGACCATCGAAGAAGCGCGTGAATGGTATATGGGCCGTGATGTTCGTCCACAGAATATGTCTGTTGATACAAAAACAAGCAAAGGCGAAGTGTTTGTAAAATACGAAGGTGCAATCATTGGCCTTGGGAAATGGGTCAGCAATCGCATTAAAAATGGTTTACCAAGAGAATTGGTTAGAGATAAAAATCTATTTTGATTGTGCTTAAGACTTTATAAGCAAATGAAAAGCCATCGTATTTACGGTGGCTTTTGGGCTCTATAGCATGATTAGGAATGGGCTCACTAGCGATCCGAGTGCCCTGTACTAAACTGAATGTATCAAAGGTAAGCTTTGATAGGCATTTCTCTCTATGTTCACCAACTTACCACGTTGGTCAACGAGTTTAGCGCGGGCTCTAAAGAGCCGTTTCCCCTAGGCCCAAAATAAGGACGAATTTGGGCCATTTTTTTGGTTGAAAGGCTCTCTATAAAACGAGCTTAAGCAAGACGAATTCCGTCTTTCTCAATCACGATCTTGCCCTGTTTGTACAAACCACCGATAGTCTTCTTAAAAGTACCTTTACTGGTACGGAAGGCGTCAAAAATCGCTTCTGGCGCTGATTTATCATTCAAAGGAAGGAATCCCCCCTTCTTCTCTAATAACTCAAGGATCTTGCTCGACAGGTCATCCATCTTTGCTACACCGACTTTTTGTAGCGCTAAGTCGATTTTACCATCTTCACGAATTTGCTTAATGTAGCCTTTTAGTTGCTTGCCAATAAACAACTTGCCGAATACATCTGATGGGAAGATCATACCCCAGTGTTTACCGTTCACAATCGCCTTATAACCTAACTGGCTACGCTCTGCGATAATCAAATCAACTTGCTCGTTAATTTCGTAATTCGCAGGTGTTTTATCTAGCAACTTGTTGAACTTTGTTGTACCGACGATGCGACCAGACGCTTTGTCCGTATACACGTAAACTAAGATGTTTTGACCTGGAGCAAAGCGAGCACGTTGCTCACTAAATGGGACCAGAAGATCTTTCTCTTTGATTCCCCAGTTAACAAACGCACCCGTTTGGTTGATGCCTTCAACGGTCATTAAGCCCCATTCGCCTACTTGAGCGATTGGCTTTTCAATGGTCGCAGCTAGCTGGCTTTCCGAATCGAAGTAAAGAAAAACGTCGAGGTGAACGCCAATTTCGGTACCTTCAGGTACATGCTTATTAGGCAGCAATACCGAGCCGTACTCATCACCATCCAGAAATACACCAAAATCAGCCTTTTTAGTGACTTCTAAGCTGTTAATTTGACCAATTTTAATCATTGAGTTTGTCTCTTTTTAAATTTAATTGGAATTATACCCAAACTAACAAGAAAATCAGAGAGAAATACACACCTCTCTGTTATGCTGTCATGGTTCAACAATTTATCCTAGCTGACCTTAAGTTGCCACGTCCCAAGGACGCATATCGGTATAGAACGCGTTAGCAAAATCAGGAGCTTTCCTTGGTCACCGTCGACAAACAGGATTCGATCACCCTAAAAATTAGCCATGCTTTGGCAAAGAGTAAAACTCTCGACCTAGATATCTACATTTTTGTCCCTGGCGAACTTGGTTTAAATGCCGATATCATCAGTGAGTCTGAATTCTATTACACCTCCATCACGCAAAAACGTGCTTACTACAGTACAGAAGCGCTGCTCCCACTTGTTCACAGCCGATTAGCAAAACGAGGCCGCTTATCCAATCAGCAATACCGAGTCAGTTTAAGCCTTTTTGCTTATCAATACGTCATCGCTTTAGATAAAGCAGTAGCGGCGTTGAACAAACATGAGAGTGACAGCGTAACAGGTGAGGAAGTGGATGACGTGATTGAGCTGACCATCGATATCTTGAAACGACTTCGACGTTCAATTCCTTACGAAGAAAACCTAAAACGTTACTATGTCAATATCGATAACTATTTGTCATGGTATACCGAACAAAAGTTCTTATCCCTTGTCGCACACCTCCCTCGTGAAGGTGACTATAGTACGATTAAAGAACGCCTCATCATACTCTGTGAGAAAGAACAAGCGCACCGAAAGCTGAATAACTACAATTCAGCAAGCGTAGTTGAAGACGTCACTCGATTGTCTAATAAAATGCGATTGTTACGACGTTTGATTGAACACCCAATCGTACTTAGCGAAAAGACGACATCAATGGGTAATAACATCAAGCGTGCGATCAAAGGAATAGCGACAGGCTTAGTGATGGTCGTGGTGACTTCAACCGTGATTCTTGCTCGCGATTATCTTGGTGAGATTTCCGCGTCGTTCATTATTGCCATGTCGTTTATTTACGCACTACGTGAAATATTCAAAGACGATCTGCGCGATGCCATGTGGCGTTGGATTCGTAAAGGCAAGCCCAAATGGCGTAAGAAATACATGGATCCAACAACCAAAAAAGTCGTTGGCCGTAAATTAGAATGGCTCGATTATCGTTCGTTATCGAGCCTGCCAGATCGTATTCAAAATATCCGCAAGAAGCGAGTTGTACAACGCGAAGAACAGATTCTTCATTATCACGCTAAGACTGAAATGACGACATCGATGTTTTTAAGTGGTTATGAGCAAACACGAGAAATATTGAACTTCAGTTTACGCCCTATCATCCGTTTAATGGATAAAAGCACAAACCGAGTTTACCGCTTACATGATGGGCAAGTCAGTAAAGAATCCGTCGAGAAAAGGCATTTGCTCAATGTGATTGTCAAAGAAGACAACCACACCGATGCCCCCGTATTCTATCGATGGAAAGTCGTTTTGAATCGTTCAAAAATCGTCTCTATCGAGAAAATCGAATTGAGTTAATTGGCCCATTCAACATCAATTAAGCAGCCTAACGTTGGGCTGCTTTTTTAATCGATAATGTCAGAGAGAATTCAGCCATTGGTTCATCACCATGAATACTTGGGCATAACGCGGTGATCTTAACATCCTGATTTACCCGCTCACCCGTTTCTAGCGCGGTACGCAACATCTCATCAATTACTGGACCATCGTGACACACAAAATGCACATCACCTTCAGGGCGTTTTAAGAAATCGGCATTCACTCCTTTAAATGCCAGCGAAATTTTTTCTCCCTGCTCTTGCGCTTTACTCATGGCGAGAAAGCCGCCAGCCACATCAGCTCCCACCGCTAACGCGCCGAAATACATACTATTGAGATGGTTCTTAGTTCTTCTTCTAAGCGGGATCCTCACTTCTACATGCTTGTCATCAATGGCGAGTATCTTTGGTCGACAAAGCCAGATAAGTGGGACTTTAGAAAAACCGAAAAGATTGAGATAAAGATTCGCACGGCGGACTGCTGATAACATTTTGGTCTCCTTACCAAGCTAGTCTGACCAGTTAATCAATGAAGATAAAAAATGTCAAAGTAATGTTGATGATTAGTTGTCATTGATTAAAAAAAAACTTCTTTAGCGACAGTGTCACTGATGATTAACTCGCACTATTCCCTTTAGTTTGGAACAATCAACCTATTCACACTGTTAGTATTTCGAAAAAATTGTTATACATCCAAACAACCATGTATTGATATCGTAAGCGATTCTTACAATTTATATATAAGTGTATTCAATGAATATCAACGCCTTTGTATACAATTCGATATTAACTAGAGAAGAATCCCGTTAAACGGTTTATTCCTAAGTGTAATTCCGTTATCTTTACCGCTTCGCAATAGAGAATAAAGCTATAACATGCCTATTAAAACAGATGAATTGAGAACCCAACCTTTGGGTCCGATGCCTACCCCCGCTGAACTTGGAAGCGTGCACCCTATCACTGACGATGTCGCAGAACGTATAGCTCAATCTCGCCGCCAAATTGAACGCATTTTATCCGGTGAGGATGATCGTATTCTTGCTATTGTGGGCCCATGCTCAGTACATGACACAGATGCAGCGCTAGATTACGCTACGCGCCTAAGTCAAATTCAAGATAATTACAAAGACGAACTGTTTATTGTGATGCGTACTTACTTTGAAAAGCCTCGTACAGTAGTTGGTTGGAAAGGTCTCATTACCGACCCTAACCTAGACGGTTCTTACGCGCTTGAGGCAGGTCTGCACAAAGCTCGTAAACTACTACTGGATATCAACAAGCTTGGTCTTGCAACCGCTACTGAGTTTCTTGATATGGTCACAGGCCAATACATTGCTGATTTGATCTCTTGGGGCGCGATTGGCGCGCGCACGACAGAATCTCAAATCCACCGTGAAATGGCATCAGCGCTATCTTGCCCAGTTGGTTTCAAGAACGGAACGAACGGTAATGTGAAAATTGCTATTGATGCGATTCGTGCAGCCCAAGCGTCACATTATTTCTATTCTCCAGATAAGAATGGCCGTATGACCGTATACCGCACCAGTGGTAACCCTTATGGTCACATCATTTTACGTGGTGGTGAGAAAGGCCCTAATTTCGATGAGGCATCGATAAAGCAAGCGTGTGATGCACTCGCTGAGTTTGGTCTGCCAGAGCGTTTGATTGTAGACTTCAGCCATGCGAACTGTCAGAAGCAGCACAGAAAACAAATCGATGTTGCCGCAGATATCTGTGATCAGATTAAATCAGGCAGCACTCGCATAGCTGGTATCATGGCAGAGAGTTTCATCATTGAAGGCAACCAGCCAATGACGGATATTAACAACCTAACTTATGGTCAATCGATTACTGATCCATGTTTAGGTTGGGATGATACCGTGACTATACTGGATATGCTGTCAGATGCGGTAAAATCCAGTAAATAATTTCCCTATAACAAGATAATCAAGGAATCTCCATGCCATCGTTTGATATTGTTTCAGAAATCGATACCGTTGAACTTCGTAATGCGGTTGATAACGCTAACCGTGAACTGTCTACTCGTTTTGATTTCCGCAATGTGAATGCGAGCTTTGAGCTAGTAGAAGAAAACGTAAAAATGTTAGCGGAAGGTGACTTCCAACTAAAGCAAATGCGTGACATCTTGCGTGGTCATTTAGCAAAACGTAATATTGATGCGAATGCAATGGACGCACAAAAGCCTGATATTACAGGCAAGAACTGGCAACAAAACATCGTTTTCCGTCAAGGTATTGATACACCAACAGCGAAAAAAGTGGTTAAGCTCATCAAAGACGCGAAGTTAAAAGTTCAAGCTTCTATTCAAGGCGATAAAGTTCGCGTTACTGGTAAGAAGCGTGATGATCTACAAGCAACGATGGCGGCTATCCGTGAAGCGGAACTGGGTCAACCATTCCAGTTCAACAATTTCCGTGATTAAGCACTATTCTCCACGTCATTAGTTGTTTGACGTCAAATTGAAAACGCCGACAAGTAACTTGTTGGCGTTTTTGTTTGCATCAGTGTAGGCGGTTCAATCAGATAACTAAGTCTTGCCCTTGAAGTAACGAGAACTCACTCGTGCCCTGACGTATAAATACACATATACGCAAGTTTTGTTCTTTTGCCTTCGCCAGTCTATCGGATAACTCTGCTGCACATGTGAACGCTTCTCGTTCTGCATCTCGCCTAACCAGCTCCATCACATCAGCAGCACACTTCGTCGAATACAGAACAAATTCAGCTTGTTGCATATATCGCACCGCTTTAATCGGCAGCATTTCGACGTCAGCACCTACCTGAATCCAAGTACAACTGCCTTTCTCATCCAACGGTTTTGCCATTGTGTGCTGATAGATGGCTTCCAACTCTCGATTATCACGCGCATTTTCTACCTCTGGATTAGAAAAATAGTTCTCCCAGAACTTACGACGCAGATCGACACTCGGTAACGCTTCTTTGATAGAGTTTCGTTTGGAGTTAGCAAATTCTGCAATTAATCCCATATTCTGTGGGAGGATTGATTCAAGCTTTTCCCGAATATTACGAATCAGTACAGGGGATGCGCCACCACTTGAGATAGCAATTTGAATGCGCCCGCGATTTATCATCGAAGGTGTAATAAAGTCACAATATGGTTTGTCGTCTACAACATTAACTAGGATTCCTAGTTCCTTTGCATCTTTATAAACTTGGTGATTAATCTCTGGGTTATCAGTCGTCGCCCATACTTGGACAAATGTTTTTGTGACAATGTCACTAGAATAAAAGCGTTGAATCCAACTCACTTGATGCGAATCGACCAATTGGGCGAGGAAGTCAACAAGTGTTGGAGATACAATCGTGACGTCAGCTCCTGCTTTAAGCAACGCTTCAACCTTACGGCTCGCAACCTCACCACCACCGACAATAAGCACTGGCTTGCATACTAAATCTAAGAACAGGGGAAAGTATCGCATTTCAATCCATGATGATTTCAATTAACTGTCTAGACTCATGCTACCAAAAACTGGGCAACCACTTCACCAAGTTTCGATATCAAAAATAATTTTTGTTCGAATTTCATGCTAACTCAGTTTCGCACAACTGCTGACACTTTTAAGAACAAACAATTATTCTACAGTTTACTCAACCAGACTATCGATTGTTCTGACGCACTGAATTAACCACTTGTTGCACTATTTACAACTGTTTTACATTTCGTCATTCTAATTTGTAGGCATTTTGTGATTCTCTTCAAAACCCTTTTTAAATTATATATTTGAGAATTATCAGATCCTTTTCTACGCTTATAACTGGTTGATTTATCGATTGTCGTTTATTCGTAAAACAACCATCTAGGACGATAACACTAATAAATTGGACACGTTGTATCAGGTCGCTCCTGATTAAACATGGATCATACAGGAAGGATACAAATGGCAAATAAATTAACAGTTCTTGCTTCCGTAGTAGTGGCTTCCACTGCCATGATGTCAATGTCAGCTCAAGCAGCAGGCACTACTTTGGACAAAGTCACAAAGCAAGGTTTTCTTACATGTGGTGTCAGTACTGGTCTACCTGGGTTCTCCAACCCTAACTCAAAAGGTGAGTGGGAAGGTATCGACGTAGAATATTGCCAAGCAATAGCTGCCGCTGTGCTTGGGGATAAAAGCAAAGTGAAATATGTTCCTCTTACCGCGAAAGAACGTTTCACAGCATTACAATCAGGCGAAATCGATGTGCTTCCTCGTAATACCACTTGGACACTTCATCGTGATACTGCTCTTGGTCTTAATTTTGTTGGTGTGAACTACTACGATGGCCAAGGTTTTATGGTTAAAAAGGATCTTGGTATTTCAAGTGCCAAAGAACTTGATGGCGCTTCAGTCTGTGTACAGTCGGGAACAACGACAGAGCTTAACCTAGCAGACTACTTCCGTAATCAAGGCATGTCTTACAAACCGGTCGTATTTGATACTGCAGCACAAACATCCAAAGGTTTCGATGCTGGTCGCTGTGACGTACTCACTACAGACCAATCTGGTCTTTATGCCCTTCGTTTAAACCTACAAGACCCATCTTCAGCAACCGTGCTTCCTGAAATCGTGTCTAAAGAGCCTCTAGGTCCGGTTGTTCGTCAAGGTGATGACCAATGGTTCAATATTGCAAAATGGACACTATTTGCAATGATTAATGCCGAAGAATACGGCGTTACCTCAAAGAATGCCGACAAAATGTTGAAATCAACCGATCCAAACATCAAACGCATTCTTGGTGTAGATGGCCCGAAAGGCAAAGGTCTTGGCATTCGTGACGATTGGGGTTACCAAGTTATTAAGCAAGTCGGTAACTATGGTGAAAGCTTCGAGCGTACGGTGGGTACAAACTCTCCTCTACAAATTTCTCGTGGCGTCAATGCGCTTTGGAATGCGGGCGGTTTCATGTACGCACCACCTATCCGATAAGAGAAGCGATATAGGGCGGTTAGTGCCGCCCTTTTCTTGATCATATCCGTCTCGATCAGTTAGCCATCAGCCAGCACGAGGGCACAATCTCTTAAAACAGCACCTGATTATTATAGTTTGCCACCTCAGCAACTAAAACTGTCATCCTGTTTTCAGCGAATAACTTACGAATGGCTGCTGGTTTCATAGATATCTATAGATATAGGTTTGAGGTTATCGCTGTATGAAACCGACGAATAATGCATTACTAACTACGATGTCCAAGCCAAACGAAAAGAAAAGCCTGATTTATAATCCAGTCTTCCGTTCTGCGCTTTTTCAAATCATTGCGATTGCTGCTCTGGTTTTTTTCTTTTACACCATCATTAATAACGCACTTACCAATCTTAACGCTCGTGGTATTGCAACTGGGTTTGATTTTTTAAACCAAGAGGCGGGCTTTGGGATTGGGCTCACTCTTATCGAATATGATGAAACATTCTCTTACGGGAGAACTTTTTTCATCGGCCTTCTTAACACCGCGTTAGTCTCTGTTTTGGGGATTATCCTCGCAACCATTATTGGTTTTGTTATGGGTATCGCACGACTTTCTTCCAACTGGCTCATCAGTCGACTTGCAGCGGTTTATATCGAGACCTTTCGTAATATCCCTCTTCTTTTGCAAATCTTCTTCTGGTATTTCGCAGTTCTACAAGCTCTACCCTCGCCTAGACAAAGTATCAGCCTAGGTGAAGTCATATTCTTAAATGTTCGTGGTCTCTTCTTACCATCTCCTGTAATGGGACATGGCAGTGGTTTTGTTATTGCCGCATTTATTTTGGGCGTGCTTGCAAGCCTACTGATTGGACGCTGGGCTAAAAACAAACAACGCTTGACTGGACAACAAACACCAATGGTCCGGATTGTGCTAGGCTTAGTCGTTGGTCTTCCACTTTTGGTATATTTCTTAGCTGGCATGCCTATCTCTCTCGATTACCCTGAACTAAAAGGCTTCAACTTTCGTGGCGGTATTAGCATCATTCCGGAATTAGCAGCACTGCTTCTGGCTCTGAGCGTTTACACCGCCTCATTCATCGCAGAGATTGTCCGTTCAGGGATAAATGCAGTAAGTCATGGTCAAACCGAAGCGGCGATGTCTCTCGGTCTACCTCGTGCCAAAACGCTTAAACTTGTTGTCATTCCTCAGGCTATGCGCATTATCATTCCTCCACTCACTAGCCAGTACTTAAATTTGACTAAGAACTCTTCATTGGCGATGGCAATTGGTTACCCAGATCTCGTGTCCGTTTTTGCAGGAACAACACTTAACCAAACGGGCCAAGCGATTGAGATCATCGCCATGACTATGGGGGTATATTTAACGTTAAGTTTGATTACGTCTGCGTTAATGAACGTGTACAACCGTAAAGTAGCATTGGTGGAGAGATAATATGAGCACACATCAGTTTCAGCCTGATCTCCCACCACCTTCAAATACTGTCGGTGTGGTTGGTTGGCTACGCAAAAACTTATTTACTAGCCCACTAAATTCTGTCATTACGCTTATTCTTGCGTACTTCGTAATTGCTGCACTTTGGTCCATTATTGATTGGGCGTTTATCAATGCAGATTGGATTGGTTCAACGCGCGACGATTGTAGTCGTGATGGCGCATGTTGGGTGTTCATCAGTGTGCGATGGGAGCAGTTTATGTACGGCTTCTATCCAGAAGCGGAGCTATGGCGCCCTCGCCTGTTTTACATTACGTTAGCGATCTTCACGGCGTTGCTGGCCTATGAAAAAACACCTAAACGAGTTTGGATCTGGCTATTTTTCGTCAACGTCTATCCATTTCTAGTTGCGGCACTGTTATATGGTGGCGTGTTTGGGCTTGAGGTGGTAGATACACACAAATGGGGTGGCTTGCTCGTTACTCTGATCATTGCGCTCGTGGGTATCGTTGTATCACTGCCAATCGGCGTTGCATTAGCATTGGGCCGACGTTCAGAAATGCCAATTATTCGCAGTATTTGTACCGTATACATTGAAGTTTGGCGTGGCGTCCCACTAATCACTGTATTGTTCATGGCATCGGTCATGCTGCCGCTGTTCTTAGCCGAAGGCTCAGAAACCGATAAACTCATTCGCGCTCTGATCGGCGTTGTGATGTTTAGTGCCGCTTACATGGCCGAAGTGGTTCGTGGCGGTCTGCAAGCGATTCCTAAAGGCCAATATGAAGCCGCCGATGCACTCGGTTTAACGTACTGGAAGAAGATGGGACTGATCATTCTGCCCCAAGCGCTTAAGATCACCATTCCATCAATTGTGAACACCTTTATCGGTCTGTTTAAAGATACCAGTCTTGTACTTATCATTGGTATGTTCGACGTACTTGGTATTGGACAAGCTGCGAATACCGACCCGGAGTGGCTTGGATTCGCAACGGAAAGTTATGTATTTGTCGCGTTAGTGTTTTGGGTATTTTGTTTTGGCATGTCGCGTTACTCAATATGGCTTGAAAACAAACTTCATACCGGTCACAAACGATAACTCATTAAGATCAAGGACGTATTATGACGCAACATCAAGATTACATGATCCAGTTAAAGGACATGAATAAATGGTATGGTGAGTTTCACGTACTGAAGAACATCAACCTTGAAGTCAAGCAAGGCGAAAAAATTGTCATCTGCGGACCATCGGGATCAGGAAAATCAACCATGATTCGCTGTATCAACCGCCTAGAAGAACATCAAGCGGGCAGCATTTATGTCTCAGGTACAGAGCTCACCGAAGATTTGAAAAACATCGAAGCGGTTCGCCGCGAAGTTGGTATGTGTTTCCAACACTTCAATCTATTCCCTCACCTAACGGTCTTAGAGAACTGCACGCTTGCGCCTATCTGGGTAAAGAAAATGCCCAAAGAAGAAGCGGAAGCGGTCGCAATGCAATACCTTGAGCGCGTTAAGATCCCAGATCAAGCTGACAAGTACCCAGGACAATTATCTGGTGGTCAACAGCAGCGTGTAGCGATAGCGCGCTCTCTGTGTATGAACCCGAAAGTGATGTTGTTTGATGAACCGACGTCCGCACTTGATCCAGAAATGGTTCGAGAGGTGCTAGACGTAATGGTAGAATTGGCAGAAGAAGGCATGACGATGCTTTGTGTAACACACGAAATGGGCTTTGCTAAAGAAGTCGCTGACCGTGTTATTTTCATGGATGCCGGAGAAATCATTGAAGAGAACAACCCAATTGATTTCTTTGAAAATCCTCAGTCAGACCGAACTCAAAACTTTTTGGCTCAGATTCTTCATCACTAACAGTAGCTTGAGAATTTAGATAAAATGAAAAGCGCTGACATTAAATCAGTGCTTTTCATTATTCAACCATGCTCTCAAGTTTATTGTTACGAATCTGCAGTTGGTTCAAGACGTTGTAAATTGAGTCATCTCACAATGAACGTCGTGAACTGGCTTACATCGCGTTAGGTACCAAGCGACGCTTCGCTATGCAACGCAGTAATATTGTGTTACAAGTTGCCACATACATAACACATTATTTCTATTATCATTTTGTACCAGATATAGGCAAGTTAAGCTTGATTTTTTGAACTTTCATGCCCATATATATCTATATATCAAAGACCAGAAATCCCTTATAGAGGAAGATTATGAACAGTCCTATGTTTACTCGCACTACTACTCAAGAAAGTGCTCTACAAACCAATAAAGTATTGCGTAACACATATGCACTACTTTCTATGACTCTACTTTGGTCCGCCGTTGTGGCTGGCGTATCGATGGCGTTTAATCTACCGCATCCAGGTATCATCCTAATGCTGGTTGGTTTCTATGGCTTGCTGTTCTTGACTGAGAAAAACCGCAATAATAGCCTTGGCCTGGTATTTACGTTCCTATTTACAGGTTTCCTTGGCTACACCGTCGGTCCAATCCTAAACATGTACATCGGTGCTGGCATGGGAGACATCGTTCTAACCGCGCTTGGCGGTACTGCTCTGTCATTCATGGCTGCGTCCGCATACGCGCTAACAACGAAACGTGACCTATCAATGATGGGTGGCCTAATGCTGTCATTGTTTGTAGTTCTAGTCGTCGGTATGGTTGCGAGCTTCTTCATCCAATCAACGATCCTACACCTAGCACTGAGCAGCTTGTTTATTGTGTTCTCGACCATGGCGATTCTTATGACAACTCAAGGTATCATCCGTGGTGGTGAATCAAACTACATTTCAGCGACAATCACGCTATATGTATCAATCTACAACATCTTCATCAGCCTACTAAGCATTTTAGGCATCATGAACGACGACTAATTCGTTGGATTGAACTTAAACACAAAAGCCCGAAGGTACTTCCTTCGGGCTTTTTCGTTTAACCAAACCTACGCTAATCGATATGTAGAATACCTATGCATTATTTAAAGTGTTCACCCCGATATTTTTCTAACAACCTGAATAAAATGGCAAATTGTTGAATATCCCTAATCAAAGCACTCCACTTAGCTTGTACGATTTTACTGCGCTCAGCATGAGATTGAGATTCTTTTGTTGAGAATCACCTTTTCTCTAAGCTACCCTATAACTATCAGTCATTAATAAGCGGATACAAAGGCGATGTTCGTTTACAACGGTAAAGAAATTGAAACCGATGCTCAAGGCTATCTACTCGACTACACACAGTGGGAAGAAGGCATGATTGAGCTTTTGGCAAAAGAAGAAGAAATTGAGCTAACAGAAGCCCACTTAGAAGTGATTCATTTCGTACGTGTATTTTATGAAGAGTTCAATACCTCTCCTGCGGTAAGAATGCTTGTAAAAGCGATGGAAAAAGCACACGGCCCAGAAAAAGGCAACAGTAAGTACTTATTCAAGCTGTTCAAGAAGGGGCCAGCTAAACAGGCCACAAAACTGGCAGGTCTACCAAAACCAGCTAAGTGCTTGTAATGTCATAAGATTTTGAACCCACGGAAAGGTTTAAAGGAGGCGTTCTCCTTAGTGACGCTTTCGACGCTTGCCGTCCGTGGGCCTTCTTCAAGCCAAATCGAAAACTCAGCAATTTGTGACTCCGTGCCGCAAGCCATCACTTCTACATCACCATTGTTCAAGTTCTTAGCATAACCCGTTAGACCAAGCTTCAATCCTTGGTGTGAAGTGTGGTATCTAAAACCTACTCCTTGAACATGACCTTTTACTGTAAACTTCTCACACTTTAGGTTCATCTTTATACCGCTCCATTATATTGGGTGATATATTATTTCATTCTATTTCTCCCACTAAGGATAGTGGGTTTTTATGTGGTTATAATAATTATGAAAGAAATTGCTTTCCGTTGGATTGATAAATATCTCATCCATTTAAAGATACAAGAGAAGTTCTACTTACTCTTCTTCCTCCCCGTTCTCGCATTAATCATTCTAACATTCGTTATGAACAGTGCCACAGGCACTCTCATTTCTGATATGAATCAAGAAGAGTTGGTGTTAATGAAAGGGCTCATTGAAGCCGGCAACCTTTCGCAAACACAAGTTGCAAACCTAATTGCAAATTCTGATACCATTTCTTTTGGTACAGGCACTGGCTCCGTATCTGTAATGAACGGCGCATTTAGTCTCGAGATCAATCACGACCAAACGTTATGGACAGCGCTAACAAGCACTCAAGTTAGCATCGTCCTTGTTACCCTTTTCTTTATTGCGTTAACCGTTTATTACATCATGACGTTCATCGGTGGCGCGATGTTTACGATGAACAAAGCATTAAACACACTTGCTGATGGTGATTTAACCGCTCGTATGAATTTTTTCCCTGTTCGTGATGAGTTCAGCGAAATCGCAATTACTATCGACAAAGTCGCCGAACGCGAACAAAAGATGGTTCAGTCGATTCAAGAATCTGTCGCGCTAATGCAACAAATTAGCTCAGACCTTAATCAATCCATTCACAACAGTTCAGAAATATCCAACACGCAGCAAGAGCACTTAAACTCGCTAGCAAGTGCGACAGAACAAATGGCTTCTACGATTCGTGAAGTCGCGACGTTAGCCCATGAATCGAGTGCACAAACAGATGACGCACGAAGTGTTGCTCAATCTGGTCAAATTAAGGTCGAGAACACCCTTCACTCTATCTCTAATCTCTCAACCGAGATCCAATCCGCTTCTCAGGCAGTGGAAGAGCTAGACGCCAATGCTGCACAAATTGATGAGGTAGTCACGACGATCAATGGCATCTCAGAGCAAACCAACCTACTTGCGCTCAATGCTGCGATCGAAGCTGCCCGCGCGGGTGAGCAAGGTCGTGGCTTTGCGGTGGTTGCTGATGAAGTTCGCGCTCTTGCGGGTCGCACTCAGCAAGCAACGGTTGAAATCCAAACCATGATTGAAGCATTACAGCGTAACAGCCAATCACTGACTAAGTTGATGGACGTGACGGTTCAAAATGCAAACAAAGGCCAAACGTTAATGGCGGAAGTCGATCTCGAGATTGGTTCTCTTGCGGATAAAAACCAAAACATCTCCGACAGCAGTATCCAAATTGCAACGGCAGCTGAAGAGCAAGGAGTGGTCGCAGATAACATTGCATCAAGCGTTGAAGAAATCCGTGTACAAGCAAATAACGTGTGCACCATGATCAGCACAACGACACAGAATGTAGAGAAACTTCGTGCACAAAGCGATACGATGGAATCGTTGTTAACGGGTTTAAAAGCCTAATAACGTTGAACAAATAGCAAGGGTCACTTCGGTGGCTCTTTTTAATATCTCTCTTACAATGCAATAATTAACACTTCAGCAAATGATTGGTTTACCAACGGATATTGCTTTTGAAGACAACATCCCGGACAATACGCCCCTTCAAAATTTAATAAGAGCTAAAGAAATGACAGCTGCTATCTATCTAGTAAAAGGTCGTGAGAAATCGGTTAAGCGTAAGCACCCTTGGATTTTCTCTCGAGGCATCAATAAAGTTGAGGGTGAACCTTCTCTTGGCGAAACCGTTGATGTATTCACTCACGATGGAAAGTGGCTAGCTAAAGCTGCATATTCTCCAGCATCTCAGATCCGCGCACGTATCTGGAGTTTTGAAAAGGAAGACATCAACAAGGCATTCTTCGTTAAGCGCTTCAAAGATGCTCAGCTTCTTCGTGAAGATGTGATTGAACGTGATGGTCTCACCGGATACCGCCTAATCGCCGCCGAGTCTGATGGCTTACCAGGCATCACCATTGACCGCTACCAAGACTTCTTTGTATGTCAGCTTTTAAGTGCGGGAGCAGAATACAACAAGCAAGCGATTGTCGATGCACTAGTAGAGTGTTTCCCTAGTTGTAATGTATACGAACGTTCTGATGTCGCGGTACGTAAGAAAGAAGGCTTACAAGAGAAAACTGGCGTACTCCACGGTGAAGAGCCACCAAAATCTGTCGTGATTGAAGAGAACGGCGTGAAAATCAGCGTCGATATCGTTGGTGGACACAAAACCGGTTTCTACCTCGACCAACGTGACAGCCGCCAACAAGCGATGAAATACGTCAAAGATAAAGAAGTCTTAAACTGTTTCTCGTACACGGGTGGATTTGGCCTCTACGCATTAAAGGGCGGCGCTAAGCGCGTTATTAACGCAGACGTATCTCAACCTGCACTTGACACGGCTAAATTTAACGCAGAACTCAACGAGTTCGACATTTCGAAAAAGCGCGCTGTATTCCTGAATGCGGACGTATTTAAATTACTACGTGAATACCGTGATCAAGGCACTCAGTTTGATGTTGTGATTATGGATCCGCCGAAGTTTGTGTCGAGTAAGAATAACCTGACTTCAGGTGCGAACGGCTATAAAGACATCAACATGTTGGCAATGCAAATCCTAAAACCAGGTGGCACTCTACTGACCTACTCTTGTTCAGGCCTAATGAGCTCAGATTTATTTCAAAAGATCATTGCCGACGCAGCGGTCGATTCTGGCCGTCAAGTGAAGTTCGTCGAGCGCTTTGAGCAAGCTGCGGATCACCCTACCGATAGCGCTTATCCAGAGGGCTTCTACCTGAAAGGTTTTGCTTGTAAGGTACTATAAGTCTCCCTTTACTCGTTAAATTAAAACGCCACTAGACATCAATCTAGTGGCGTTTTTGTTTCTATGCAGGATAGGCTTTATTTGAGGGCCAGTCTCAGCCCTCAACACAACACATACCTTTAATCGTGTTTTAACGTGTTTAGGCTATCGATTAGACTTGACGTAACGTCTGACGCACCAGAAAAGTCGATAGTCAAGCTATCACTACCTTTTGTTATCGTCAGCTCGCTATCATCAGATACCGAAACATCAAACCCTCCACGCTCGTCTGTTGTCGAACTATTTCCTTTTAGCGAATCCAAAATAGCATCAAGTTCAACACTTTCTAAATCTTCAAACAATTCAGAAAAATCGAGAATGTCACCTTCAGAACTATCAAAATCGGCAACGGTGTCTGTTGAACCATCAAGGTCAGAAACGCCCCACTTAAAGGTATCAGCGCCATCATCACCACTCAGTAAGTCATTACCTAACCCACCAATCAAGATGTCGTTGCCCGAGTCGCCTCGTAGGTAATCATCGCCACCACGGCCGTAAAGAACATCGTCATCGGCCCCTCCTCGAAGACCATCAGAGCCATCATCAGAGCCACGGAGAATATCGTTGCCCGCACCACCGAAGGCGGCCAAATTTCCTCCTTGACTAACAACCCTATCGTGACCAGAACCTAAGTTCACTGTGTCGGTTAAAGGTTGTACTGGGCTTTCAATAGAGCTTTTAAGCGCGCCATCAGAATCCCGAATATTATCCTCTGAAGCAGTCATGAACTCAAAGCTCTCGAAGGTTTCTCTATCAACTAGTCCATTGAGGTTTGGAATTGAGGTTCCTGTATCAACACGATAGTTCCCCTCTCCAGCGCCGAGTTCAATACGGTCATTACTATGGCCAGAAGAAATGAAAAGGTCGTCTGACATCGAAACGTTCTCCTGCCACACGGAAGCAGGATTATTATCATAGCCAGCACCAGCATATTGCAATTGACCATGTCCGCTTGACAACGTAAACGTGTCAACACCACCACTGCCGAGGAACTGCTTCGCATCAATCACATTTTCCATACTGATGTCTACTTTTGCTTCTTCACTGTAGGTTCCATCAGAATCTATCGCTTTATAAGTGAATGAGTCATCAATATCATTGAAGCTCGTGACATCGGCTCCAACCATGGTAAAACTTGCTTTATCACTATTACTATTGGTTTCTGGGAATACTCTTAGCTCATCAAAGAAGCCATCAAGAGAAACCGTAGCGGTACCAGAATGATTCCCGGTCTTGGTAATATCATCTATTGTGATTTGCTGAGTTGAAATCAAGACACCGTCTTTATAGAAGCCAACCGTAATCCAAGCCTCCCCACTATTAAACTTATTGTTCAAGCTAGCGAAGCTTAAATCAGCCTGATCGGCTTCAACCCCTTCATTGAGTTTTATCGCGATAAACTCTGAAGTACTAATCTCATCTCCGTTACCCGATTCACCTTGCTCTACAACAGCCAAACCGACTTGGTCATTTGCATGATCAACTTTGATAAAACGATTATATATTGGTTCATTTGCCGATTTATCTAGCGTCCCCGCGTAAAAAGTCAACCCGTTCATCGTTATTGAATCGCTAATCGTACCATCTGCGATGCTTGACACATCCGATGAATCAAAACCAAACCGTTCTGTCGTCAGGCTGTATTTCACGTCCGTTGTTTCCGGAATAACATCTCCAACAGAGAGTTTGACTTCTGTGTCTCCGTCTAAGTAGTAGAGATAACCATGTTCAGGCAAAGATGTGATTTCGATATCGGTAACTTTAGTGTCGTCTTGGTCGTCCTCCACATCCTTAGCGTGAGGTGCGAAGTCAATGGATGGATCGTCAGATAAGTAATCAACACTCACAGAGAAGTCATCAGCAGTTGGCGGATTGTTTGACGCTTTCTGAACATCATCATTCGCGCTGGCTGTATTGTTATCTTGATCAGTAAAGGTAGCCGATGCAGTCAGCTGACCATCATCCAATGAACTAACATCCAGCCCTTCAATCTGGTATGGGCCGTCACCGGTCACTGAATAAACGTTGCCTTCACCGTCAGATGCGGTCCAAGTGCCGTCAGAGCCAAGTGCTAGAGTCAAAGTAATAATAGAACTTCCATTCACAACTTTTAGATCGCTCACACCCGATAAGCCCGTATTAACTCCTTCACCATGGTTGAAAGTGATTGTTGCTCTCTCCGAGCCGGTGATATTGTCATCGCCGTCATCAACGGTACTGTCTGTAATAGTTAGCGTTGGGCCGTCAATCTCTCCATCTTTGTTGCCATCGGTACCATACTCACTATCTTTAGTGACAATATCATTAACGTTGACCACATGACCATTTAGATATTTGAACGTTGAATCAGCGGTTAAAATGCCATCCTTTAAAGCACTTACATCCACGCCTGTAATGGTGTATGTGCCATCATCATTAGCGATAACCGTATAACCAGGTACTGTCGCCTTTCCTTCAGATAACGTCACCTCCAATATAATGTCGTTATCTCCTGCGGGGAATTCGCCATTCTGCGCTTCTGTATCGGTTATACGTACAGTCGCGGTACCTGAAGTAACATTTCCCCCAAAATCAACGGTGATGTTCGCCGTTTCTTCACCCGTTACTTTGTCATCATTCTGAGGGTTTTCTGTCGTGCTATCAGTTATGAGGACCGTTGGTTGGTCGTTCGCTGGGGTTACGTTTGGATCGGCACTCGCAGGCGCCCCATCCACTTGGCCGTCGTTTGGCGTCAAGGTAAACGGTGGCAGCTCTTGCCCTGAGTTCACTAGCGCAGCACCGGCCTCGGTCAACACAACCGTGTCGCCCTCAATACGGTAGTTCTCCGTGTCGCTCAGCGTCACGTTCACTGGGTCGCCGTCTTCATCAAACGTCTCAAACGTCGCCACTAGGTTGCCATCGGCCGCACCGCTGTCTTCGACAAAGTTTTCCACCTTGGTGATGGTCACTTCTGGTGCGTCGTTCGCTGGGGTTACGTTTGGATCGGCACTCGCAGGCGCCCCATCCACTTGGCCGTCGTTTGGCGTCAAGGTAA